>JBPYES010000415.1:0-4482 GCA_051984825.1 Jatrophihabitantaceae bacterium | reverse complement strand
CACCGACGCCGGCGGCGCGCTGCGACACGGGCTGGTGCGCGAGGAGATCCGGGCGCTGGTCGCGGCGGGCATCCCGCAGCACGAGGTGATCGCGCAGGCCTCGTGGCGGGCCCGTGAGTGGCTCGGGTTGCCGGGACTGGTCGAGGGGGCGCCCGCAGACCTGGTGAGCTACGACGCCGATCCACGAGTCGACGCGGCCGCCCTGGACGATCCGCGGCGCATAGTGCTGCGCGGCGCGGTGATCGCGTGAGCGACGTCGTCGATCGCGCAGCGGGCTGCCTGGTCGGGCAGGCCTACGCGGACGCCCTCGGGGTGCCTTACGAGGCAGGTGTACGGCCGCTCGACGGCCCGCCGCACCTGCTCGGCGGCGGGCTCGGCAACTACGAGCCGGGCGAGTGGAGCGGCGACACCCAGATGGCGATCTGCGTCGCCAACGCCGCCCTTGATGCCGACCTGTCGACTGAGGACGGTATGGACGCGGTGGCCGTGCGATTCGAGGACTGGTACGCCGGGGGTCCCGCCGACGTCGGTATCCAAACGTCACGCGTGCTCCACGATGCTGAGCTGCTCACCGGACGGCCAGCGACCCGGCTGCGAGCCGCGGCGGCCGCGTTGCACGAGCGCACCGGCCGGACGGCCGGCAACGGGGCGCTGATGCGGACGGCGCCTGTCGCCCTCGCGTTGCGCGGTGACGCCGATGCGATCGCCGCGGCCGCACGTGCAATCGCTGAGCTGACCCACCCGGACCCGCTGGCCGGCGACTCATGTGTGCTGTGGTGCTTGGCGATCGACGCGGCGCTGCGCGGAGAAGCGGCCGATCCCGGCCGGCACGTCGGTGCGCTGCCGGCTGAGCGCCGTGAGCAATGGGCGGCCTGGATCGTTGCTGCAGACGGCGCGACGCCCGGGCAGTTCGCGGACAACGGCTATACGGTGACAGCGCTGCAGGCCGCGTGGGCGGGCATCCGGTACTCGAAGAACCGGGGCATGACGAGTTACCTGCGCATGATCCAAGACGCGATCGGCGCCGGTGGCGACACCGACACAGTGGCCGCCATCGCCGGGGCCCTGGCCGGCGCCTGCTGCGGGCTCAGCGGAGTGCGTGACGAGCGGATCAGCCGCGTGCACGGCTGGCCCGGCTTCGGCATCGACGACCTGGCAGCACTCGGCCGCCGACTCGTCAGCTGACGACAAGCGTGGGCCGGCGTTACCGGAGATACGCGTTCGGTGGGCCTCAGTAGCATTTGGCACATGGCAGCCGTGCTCACCCCGCAGGCGGAGGACTTCCCCCGCTGGTACCAGGACGTCATCGCCAAGGCCGAATTGGCGGACAACGGGCCGGTGCGCGGCACCATGGTGATCCGACCGTACGGGTACGCCCTATGGGAGCGCATCCAGGCGGAGATGGACATCCGCATCAAGGCCTGCGGTGCGCAGAACGCCTACTTCCCGCTGTTCATCCCCGAGTCGTACCTGCGCCGGGAGGCCGAGCACGTCGAGGGATTCAGCCCCGAACTCGCTGTCGTCACGCACGCCGGTGGCAAGGAGCTGGACGAGCCGATCATCGTGCGGCCGACGTCTGAGACCGTGATCGGCGAGTTCATGGCCAAGTGGGTGCAGAGTTATCGCGACCTGCCGCTGCTGCTCAACCAGTGGGCGAACGTGGTGCGGTGGGAACTACGTCCGCGGATCTTCTTGCGTACCAGTGAGTTCCTTTGGCAGGAGGGCCACACCGCGCATGCCACGCGCGCGGATGCCCGCGACTATGCGCAGCGCATCCTGCACGAGGCCTACGAGGACCTGATGGTGAGCGTCCTGGCGGTTCCGGTGGTCGTCGGCCTGAAGACGAAGCGGGAACGGTTCGCCGGCGCGATCAACACGATGACCTGCGAGGCGCTGACGCGCGACGGCAAAGCACTGCAGATGGGCACGTCGCACGAGCTGGGGCAGAATTTCGCCCGCGCGTTCGGCATCGAGTTCACGTCTGCCGAGGGGAGCCGCGAGCTCGCCTGGACGACGTCGTGGGGGTCGTCGACGCGGATGGTCGGCGGACTGATCATGGTGCACGGCGACGACGCCGGCCTGCGGGTGCCGCCGGCGCTGGCGCCGACGCAGGTCGTCGTGATGGCGGTCAAGGCAGAGGTAGTCGACGCCGTGCACAAGATCGCGGCGGACCTGACCGACGCGGGGGCTCGCGTCGTGGTGGACGATCGCGCCGACGTCCCGTTCGGGCGGCGCGTGGTCGACTGGGAGCTCAAGGGCGTGCCGCTGCGCGTCGAACTCGGTCCGCGTGACCTCGACGGCAACGTCGCGGTCCTGGCTCGGCGGCTGTCCGGAACCAAGGCGCCGGTGCCACTCGGCGAGCTCGCCACCGAGGTCAGCCGGCTGCTCGCCGACGAGCAGCGAGCCATGCTGGACGCCGCCCGCGAAGAGCGCGACGCGCGCATCACCGAGGTGTCCACTGTGGACGATGCTGCCGCTGCCGGCACGGAGGCATGGGCCAAGCTGCCGTGGGCGGTATTGGGAGAGGACGGCGAGGCCAAGCTGGCCGAATCCGGCGTGACAGTGCGATGCCTGCAGCGTTCGGACGGGTCAGTACCCGACAGCGACACGGAGGACGATCTGGTTGCCTACGTCGCCCGGTCGTACTGACCGGGAGATTCGCATCGGCATCTCGGGCTGGCGCTACCCACTCTGGCGTGGTTCGTTCTACCCGAAGGGGTTGCCCCAGCGTGAGGAGCTGCACTACGCCGCCGAACGACTGACCTCGGTCGAGATCAACGGCTCGTTCTACTCGCTGCAACGCCCAGAGCTGTATCGCGGTTGGTACGAGCAGACTCCGGACGGCTTCGTCTTCGCGGTCAAGGGCAGCCGGTACATCACGCACATGCGGCGGCTGCGCGATCCGACGGCGCTCGCCAACTTCTTCGCGTCCGGGGTGCTGGCGTTGCGCGAGAAGCTGGGCCCGGTGCTGTGGCAGCTACCGCCGACTCTCCAATTCGACGCAACTACGGTGCAGGCATTCCTCAGTGGCCTGCCGCGAACCACCGTAGAGGCGGCGTATATCGCCCGGCATCACGACGAGCGACTGGACGGACGCGCACTCACCCAAGCCGATGCGGAGCGACCACTCCGGTATGCCATGGAGGTTCGGCACCCCAGCTTCGAGACGCCGGCGTTCCTGGACCTGCTGCGCGAACACGATGTCGCCGTCGTACTCGCCGACAGCGCCGGACGTTGGCCGGTCATCCGCGCTGCCACCGCCACATTCCGGTACGTGCGGCTGCACGGCGCCGAGGAGCTCTATACGAGCGGATACGACGACGACTCGCTGAAGGCCTGGGCGAATACGATCCGCGGCTGGGCGCCTGCTGACGTCTACGTCTACTTCGACAACGACGTCAAGGCGTACGCACCACGCGATGCGATGGCGCTAATGACCCAGCTGGGCGCCTAGGCCGTTGGCGGCGATCACGTCGCGATACCAGAGCGCGGAATCCTTCAGGGTGCGTGCCTCTGTCGGATAGTCCACGTGCACCAGGCCGAACCGCTTGGCCAGCCCCCACGCCCACTCGAAGTTGTCGAGCAGTGTCCAGACGAAGTATCCGCGCACGTCCGCGCCCGACTCGATAGCCGCGTTGACCGCACGTAGGTGGGCGTCGATGTAGGCGATGCGTTCGGTGTCGTGCACTGCCCCCGCCCCGTCGACCACGTCATCGAAGGCAGCGCCGTTCTCAGTGATCACCAACGGCACGCCGGGGTAGTCGCGGTGCACTCGCAGCAGCAACTCCTCGAAGCTGCCCGGATCGATGCGCCAGCGCATCGCCGTGTACGGGCCGTCCTGGGGAACTTCGTACGCGAGGTGGCTGCCCGGCCACAGCGCCGGACCCTCAGGTTCACGCGCGTCGTGGGCCCGCCGCGTAGCCGTCGCGAGGAGGTCGTCGGTCGCTGCCGTGACCAACGACGGTGAGTAGAAGTTGACGCCGAGCATGTCGATGGGTGCGGCGATCGTCGCCAGGTCGCCGTCGCGCACGAACGACCAGTCGGTGACCGGTGCGGTGTCGTCGATCAGGTCAGCCGGGTATGCCCCCCGCAGCAGCGGGTCAAGGAAGATCCGGTTGGCTATCGCGTCGACGTGCCGTACCGCCTCGCCGTCCGACGGGGATGCGCCGCGCACGACATAGAGGTTCAGGGTGATCGACACCCGCGCGGACGCCGGCACCGTGTCGCGCAAAGCGGCCACGCCGCGGCCGTGCGCGAGCAGCAGATGATGTGCCGCGCGCAGGGCCATCGCCGGATCGGCCAGTCCCGGTGCGTGCAGCCCGTTGCCGTAGCCCAGGAACGCTGAGCACCACGGTTCGTTGAGCGTGCTGAACGTCCCGACCCGATCGCCGAGCGCGCTGCCGACCACCGCCGCGTACTCGGCGAACCGCTTGGCCGTGTCGCGGTTTGCCCAGCCGCCGACGTCCTGCAGCGGCTGCGGTA
>JBPYES010000414.1:0-8924 GCA_051984825.1 Jatrophihabitantaceae bacterium | reverse complement strand
TGCGGCCCGGGCCAACGTGGACCGGCTGATCGTCACTCATGTGCCGCCGTGGAATTCCCGTGACGTGGCCGTCGCCGAGGCCGCGGCGGCGTTCTCCGGACCGGTCGAGGCCGCTCAGCCCGGCGGCATCTACACAATTTAATTCGCCGGAGTCGGCTCTGCGGGTGCGCCGCTCGCTCTGCTCGGGCGCGAACCCTCGAGCCGAGCCTCGCTGCGCTCGGCCCGCGTCGCGGCCGGCGGGCTCTTCGCGCGAGCGCTCATCGCGTTCCGCCCGGGGTTAACTCAGCATGCTCAGTCGGACCGTGCGATCGGCGTTGTCGACATTGGTGTCGACGAGGCAGATCGACTGCCAGGTGCCCAGCTGGAGACGCCCGCCCAGCACCGGCACCATGATCGACGGCGCAATGAATGCGGGCAGCACGTGGTCGCGTCCGTGGCCGGGTGAGCCGTGCCGGTGCCCCCACCGATCGTCGGGCGGCAGCAGCTCGTCCAGCGCGGCGGTCAGGTCGGTGTCGCTGCCCGCGCCGGTCTCGATGATCGCGACGCCGGCTGTGGCGTGCGGTACGAACACGTTGAGTAGCCCGTCGCCCTGGTCGCGGGTGAAGTCCGTGCACGCATCGGTCAGATCGTGGACGCGTGGCCGTCCGCCGGTGTGAACTCGGATCGTCTCGCTGCGCATGTCTGGGACAGTAGACGCGTGGACATCGCGATCCTCGGCCCGCTCGAGGTGCGCACGGGTGACGCCGTTATCGACGTCGCCGGCTCGCGGTTGCGCGGCCTGCTGATCCGCCTGGCGCTTTCGGCCAGTCGGCCGGTGAGCGCGGCGGCGCTCGTGGACGCGGTGTGGGGGGAGCAGCCGCCGGCCGAGGCAGCCAACGCACTGCAGTCGCTAGTGTCGCGGCTGCGCCGGACGCTGGGCGAGGCGACGACGGTCGGCCAATCCCCGGCAGGCTATCGGCTGGCGATCGAGCCCCAGGACGTCGACGCCATGCAGTTCGAGCAGCTTGCCCAAGCCGGTGCCGCCGCGTTGCGTATGGGCGAGCAGAGCAAAGCTGCCGGGACGCTGCGGCAGGCACTGGCCCTCTGGCGCGGCCCGGCGCTCGCCGACGTCCAGGACGCGCCGTTCGCCGCGGCAACGATCAGCCGGCTGGAACGGCTGCGCCTGACCGCGATCCAGGATCGCATCGACGCCGACATCGCATTGGGCCGCGCCGCAGAGGTCCTCGCGGAGCTTGATGCGCTGTGCGAGCAGCACCCCCTTGACGAGCGGCTGGCCGGCCAGCGGATGGCCGCGCTGGCTGCCGTGGGCCGGCAGGCCGATGCCCTGGCCGGCTACGAGCGCATCCGGGCGCAGCTCGCTGACGAGCTCGGCGTCGACCCCGGCCCTGAGCTTTCTGCGAGCCACCTCGCGGTGCTGCGCGGCCAGCCTGTGGCGACGGCGCCTGCCGGAGCGCCCCGCACCAACCTGCGCGCCCAGCTCACCAGCTTCGTCGGCCGCGACGAGGAGGTCGCGCGCATCACGAAGCTGCTCGATGAGAGCCGACTGGTCACGCTGGTCGGTCCCGGCGGCGCCGGCAAGACCAGGCTCGCGATCGAGGCCAGCTCGACACTGGTCGACGAGGTGCCCGACGGCATCTGGTTCGTCGAACTGGCCTCGGTCACCGACGCCGCGGACGTACCGCAGACGGTGCTGGGCTCGCTGGGACTGCGCGAGTCACACCTGATCGACCAGCCCACGAAGCTGAGCCCGCGAGACGCGACGTCGCGGTTGCTCGAGGCGCTGTCCGACAAGGAGATGGTGATCGTCCTCGACAACTGCGAGCATCTCGTCGACGCCAGCGCCCAGCTCGTCGATCAGCTGCTCGCCCAGTCCCCGCAGCTGCGCGTGCTCACGACGACGCGCGAGCCGCTGGGCATCTTCGGTGAGTCGCTGGTCGTTGTCGCACCGCTCGGGCAGCCTTCCCCCGACGCACCCCCCGAGGACGCCTATGCCTATCCGTCGGTGCGCCTGTTCGCCGACCGCGCTGCGGCGGTGCGCCCCGATTTCGTGGTTGACGCCTCCAATGTGCGCCCGGTTGTCGAAATCGTGCGGCGCCTTGACGGCCTGCCGTTGGCGATCGAGCTCGCGGCGGCCCGCACTCGGGCGCTCCAGGTGGACGAGATCGCCGAGCGTCTCTCTGATCGGTTCCGGTTGCTCACCGGCGGCAGCCGCACGGCGCTCCCGCGGCACCGGACGCTTCGCGCGGTCGTCGCGTGGAGCTGGGACCTGCTCAGCGACAGCGAGCGCACGCTCGTAGAACGGCTTTCGGTATTTCCGGCCGGTGCCACGCCAGAGAGCGCGGCGGCCGTGTCCGGCGACGCTGACGTGCTGGACCTGCTGGCCTCGCTGGTCGACAAGTCGCTGCTGCAGCCGACCGATCACCGCTACCGCATGCTCGAGACGATCCGCGAATACGGGCAGGAGCGGCTCGCCGAGCACGGTGAGCTGCAGGCCGTCCGCGACGTGCACGCTCGCTACTTCGCCGAGTTGCTGCGGGAGGCCGAGCCGCATCTGCGCCGGCGAGAGCAGCTCGAGTGGATAGCGCGGCTCAACGCTGAGCGCGACAACATCCTGGCCGCGATCCGTCACTTCGGCGAGCGCGGCGACGCCCAGGCCGCGCTCGAGACAGCATGCCGCATGGGGTGGTACTGGTCGCTCTTGGGCAGCCACGCGGAGGCACTGACCTGGGTCAACTTCGCGCTGGACGTCCCCGGCGATGCGACGCCGGAGATCCGTGCGCTGGCCGAGACGATCCGAGTGATGAACTCCGCGTCGTCGCCGAGCACGTTGCTCGCCGACGATGCGGCGGCTGGGTTCGCGAGAATCGCCGAGCTGGACGCCCGGCTGGCACTACTCGACCCCGAAAAGGTGCCGCTGCTCGCGCTTATGCGCCCGGTGATCGCGATGTTCGCCAACGACTTCCCGCGCGCGGAGCGGCTGACCGAAGAAGGCCTCGGCCACCCCGATCCGTGGACGGCGGCGGCGCTGCGCTCGTTCCGGGCAGCGATGGCCGAGAACGACGGCGATGTCGACAGGATGCGGCTTGAGACCGAGCGTGCCGTCGCGGAGTTCCGGGTACTCGGCGAGCGGTGGGGGCTGGCCAACAGCCTGCAGATGCTCGGCATGCTCGAGTCGATGGAGGGCGACCTCGACGGTGCCATCACGACGTTCGAGGAGGCGCTGGCCCTTGTCGCCGAGATGGGTGCCCGCGAAGACCAGGCGCTGATGCAGGTACGACTGGCCAGCTTGTGGATTCGCAAGGGTGACCTGGACACCGCTCGCCAACATGTGCTGCGGGCGCAGCAGATGAGCGAGGCAACCGGTTCGACGATGGAGGCGCTGTTCGCCAGTTCCGTGCTGGCGGACTGTGCTCGCTTCGCCGGCGACATTGTCGAGGCACGCCGGATCGTCGACGAGGCCACCCGCCGGCTGTCGCAGATCCCGGTGACGCATCCCATCGCCGGTCACGCGCGGGCGTTGATGCTCGCGATCGCCGGCAAGCAGGACCTCGCCGACGGGCGCCCGGACCGGGCGCGTGAGCGGCTGCGGTCTGCTTACGAGGCAGCGCTGGGCACCAGGGACATGCCGATCGTGGCCGCAGTCGGCGTCGGTGTCGCCGACCTTGCCGCCTCCGATGGCCATGCGCTGGATGCCGCAGAGATGCTCGGCGCCGCGGCGCGGCTGCGGGGTGCCGCCGATCTGACCGACCTTGACATCCGGCGCATCACCGCTGTACTGCGGGCCTCGCTCGGCGCGGCGTTCGACGAGGCGTACGCCGCTGGGCGTGCCCTCGACCGCGACGCGGCCATAGCGCGGCTGAACCCAGCCGCGCTATAGCCACCGGTCCAGTCGTCAGGCGCGGCGCCGGTACGCCCGCAGTGCCAGCGGTACGAACACCATCAACAGGACGGCCATCCACAAGAGCGTCCAGCCGACGTGCGATGCGGCCGGCCCGCCCACGGTCAGCCCGCGCACTGCGCCGGCCAGCTGGCTCATCGGGTTCACGTGCACGAAACCCTGAAGCCAGCCGGGCATGGTCGAGGGATCGACGTAGACGTTCGATCCGAAGGCCAGCGGGAAGATCAGCAGGAACATGATCCCCTGCACCGCCCCCGACGTGCGCGAAATCATGCCGACGAACACCGAGATCCAGCAGAAGCTCAGCGCGAACCCGATCGAGAGAGCAACCGCGCCGACGGCCGGCAGCGGGCCGGTCTCCACCCGGAAGCCGAGCACGTAGCCGAAGCCGAGATAGATCACGCACACCGTCAGGTAGCGGAAGAAGTCCGCCAGCACTGCGCCGACCAGCGGCGCCGACCGGGCGATCGGCAGCGACCGGAACCGGTCGAAGACGCCCTTCTCGATGTCGGCGTTGAGGTTCTGGCCCAGGGCCACACTGCCCATGGCGATGCCCTGCGCCAGCAGCCCCGGCAGCAGGAACTGCAGATAGTCGTGCCGCGACCCACCGCCGAGCGCGCCACCGAACACGTACACGAACAGCAGCAAGAAGATGATCGGCTGGATCGTGACGTCGATCAGCTGCTCCGGCGTGCGCCGGGTCTTGATCAGGTTGCGCCGGGCGAGTGCGAACGCGTGCCGCAGCGTGCGCATCCGGCTCGCCGCGGCGGGACGGTCCGCCGTCGCCGTAGTCGTCGGGGCGCTGAGTGTCGCCGTCATGCTGCGGCCTCCTCGGTGTCGGTGTGGTGGCCGGTCAGGGTGAAGAACACCTCGTCCAGGCTGGGTAGATGGAGCGACAGCTCGGTGATCGCGATGCCGGCGGCGCCCAGGCGCTGGACGGCCATGCCCAGCGCGGCGTCACCCTCGACCGGGACGCTCAGCACGCCGCGTCCCGGTGACTCCGGCGGCGCGTCGGCGATGGCGCCCAGGATTGCGCGGACGTCCTCGATCCGGGACGGGTCGGCGGGCCTCACCTCGAGGCGCTGGCCGCCGACGATCCGCTTGAGGCCGTCCGGCGTGTCCTGTGCGATGACCGTGCCGTGGTCGATCACGGTGATCTCGTCGGCCAGCGCGTCGGCCTCGTCGAGGTACTGCGTGGTGAGCAGGACGGTCGAGCCGTCCGCGACGAGACTGCGCACGACGTCCCACATGTCCTCGCGCTTGGCCGGGTCGAGGCCTGTGGTCGGCTCGTCCAGGAAGATCACCGAGGGGCGCCCCACGAGCGAGGCGGCGAGGTCCAGGCGGCGCCGCATGCCACCGGAGTACGTCTTGGCGATCCGGCCGGCAGCGTCAGCCAGGCCGAACCACTCGAGCAGCTCCCGGGCCCGCGCTCGCGCCTGGCCGGTCGGCAGGTCGAGCAGCTGGCCGATCAGCACCAGGTTCTGCGTGCCGGTGAGGTCCTCGTCCACGGACGCGTACTGGCCGGTGAGGCCGATGCTCTGGCGCACCCGCTGCGGCTCGCGCGCGACGTCATAGCCGGCCACGCGCGCAGAGCCGGCGTCCGCGCGAAGCAGCGTCGCGAGGATGCGGACGGCAGTCGTCTTGCCGGCGCCGTTCGGCCCCAGTACGCCCAGCACGGTGCCCTCGCGGGCAGCGAGGTCGATGCCGGCGAGGGCTTGCGTGGTGCCGAAGCGCTTCGTGAGCCCTTCGGCTTCGATGGCGTATGTCATGCCGCCACTTTGAGCCGCCGCGCTGGCAGGGCACGCACAGCCCGCTGGCACGGCCCTGACAGGGGCCATCGCTAGGCTCGGGTCATGTCCCGACCTGACGACCGCGTGGCCGATCAACTGCGTCCTGTCACGATCACCCGTGACTGGCAGAAGTATGCCGAGGGGTCGGCGCTGGTCGAGTTCGGCGAGACGAAGGTGCTGTGCGCCGCCTCGGTGGTCACCGGGGTGCCGCGCTGGCGCAAGGGCAGCGGGCTGGGCTGGGTGACCGCCGAGTACGCGATGCTGCCCAGAGCCACGCTCACCCGCAACGACCGCGAATCGGTGAAGGGCCGCATCGGCGGACGCACGCACGAGATCTCCCGGCTGGTCGGCCGCTCGCTGCGCGCGGCGATCGACCTGGCCGCATTGGGGGAGAACTCAATCGCGATCGACTGTGACGTCCTCCAGGCAGACGGCGGCACCCGCACCGCGGCGATCACCGGCGCCTACGTTGCGCTGGTCGACGCGGTGCGCTGGCTCGCCGCGCAGAACGCACTGGCGCAGCCCAACCCGATCACCAACTCGGTCTCAGCTGTCTCGGTAGGCGTCGTCGACGGTGAGCCGCGCCTCGACCTCATGTACGAGGAGGACGTGCGCGCCGAGACCGACATGAACGTCGTCGTCACCGGCGACGGCGCCTTCGTCGAGGTGCAGGGGACGGCGGAGGGTGCGCCGTTCCGCCGCGGCGAACTCGACGCGATGCTTGACCTGGCCCTCGCCGGATGTGCGCAGCTGGCCAAGCTGCAGTCCGAGGCACTGGGCGCGTGAAGCTTCTGCTCGCGACCCGGAATGCGAAGAAGCTGGACGAGCTGCGTCGCATCCTGTCGCCCCTGCTCGACATCAACGTGGTCGGGCTCGACGACGTAGCGCTGTACGAGGAAGTGCCTGAGACGGGCGCGACGTTCACGGAGAACGCCCTGCTCAAAGCCCGCGAGGCCGTGGCTCACTCCGGCCTGGTGAGCGTCGCCGACGACTCCGGCATCGCGGTCGATGCACTGAACGGCATGCCCGGTGTGCTGTCCGCGCGGTGGGCCGGTCTTCGGAAGGACGATGAGGCCAACCTGCGGCTCGTTCTCGAGCAGCTTGCCGACGTGCCCGACGACCGCCGTGGCGCCGCGTTCGTGTGCGTGGCTGCGCTCGTCACGCCGGCCGGCGTCGAGACCGTGGCCGAGGGACGCATGCCCGGCCGCGTCGTGCGTGAACCACGAGGCACCAACGGCTTCGGCTACGACCCGATCTTCGTCGCCGACGGCAAGCAGCTGACCAACGGCGAGCTGCCACCTCCCGAGAAGGACGCGATCAGCCATCGTGGCAAGGCTTTGCGCGCACTGTTGCCGCATGTCGCTGCCGCCTTCGGGAGCACCGAGCCCGCCGCCTGATCCCGGTCACGGGGCGCACACTTGCGTGCGTGGGGGTGCCGACCGAAGGCGCGAGGTGGCCGCGGCGCGCGACCGCGCTCCTGGCGGTTGCCCTTGCGTACGCGTGGCTGGCGGGCGGCTTGCGCCCGTTCACCTGGCCGGCAGCGGTATCCACGGCGCTGGGCGGGCTGGCGATCTTCACCCTGGCGTGGCGGCACCGAGCGACGCCCGCGCCCGTGCGGCATGACCGCGGGTATCTGGTGGCGTGGACGATCTGGCTCGCCGCAGTCACGGGCTGGGAGTTGTGGGCCCTGTCCATGACGCCGCGCTCGAAGCATCCGACGATCAGCTCGCTCATCAACAGCGCGATCGAGACCCACCCGGGACGCTCCGTCGCGGTGCTGGCGTGGCTCGCGTTCGGCTGGTGGCTGGCGCGGCGGTAACGATGATCGGAGCGGCGGCAATCCTCGGCGGTTACGCCGTGCTGGCGGTATGCGCCGTCATCCTCCTGCTGCGGGCGCGGGGCCGTCCCGGGGCGACGCCGGTCGCGTACCTCACAACGGTGATGCACCACCCGGCCGCGCGGTGGGTGCTGCTCCTGTTGTGGATGTGGGTGGGCTGGCACTTCTTCGTCCGCTGACGTTCATACTCGCCTGAATGGAGTGGGCGGCACTGTGCGACCAGCAGCGGGGATTCCTCGAGCAGCCCGCCAGTGCGATCACGAGCGCCGCGTTCGTGGTTGCCGCGGCCGGCGTCCTGGCGGGACGCCCACGCGAGTCCGCAACGCCGGCACGGCAGCAGCAGACGGTGTTTGCGGTGCTCGTGGCGGGCATCGGCGTCGGATCATTCGTCCAGCACGGGCCGCACCCGTCCTGGCAGGCCTATGTGCACGACCTTCCACTTGCGGGCGTGCTGGCATTCGTGGCCGTCGACGCTGCATCCGACCTCATCGGCCAGGAGCTGTCGCCAGGTTGGTGGCTGGTCCCGTCGGTGGCGATGGTTCCCGTGGTGGCTGCGGGACCGGCTGCGTCCACCGCCGCCCAGGCGGCACTGGCAACCGTCGCAATCGCGCTGAACCTGCTACGCGCGCTACAGCGTCCCAGCCTGCGCGTTCCGGTGCTCGGGGCACTGGCGACCGCGACTGCCGGCGCCGTGCTCGCCGGGCTCACCGGCGGGAGCGGGCGGTGCGGGCCCGCGGCCCTCGTCCTGGGTCATCCGCTGTGGCACCTGCTGGCGGCGGCCGCCCTCTGGCGGCTGGCTGTCGCAGTCGGCGCGCGACGCGCGTCGGCACTGCCGATACGGTGACGACGTGCTAGAAGACCACGATGCCGCTTTCAGATACGCGCGCGAATTGCTAGTCGGCGATCTGGTGCGACTGCGCGGAACCCGCGACGACGACCTGCCGACGCTCGCCCGCTGGATGATGGATCCGCAGATTCGGTCCACACAGTCGAACATCGTCTTGCCTCTGTCGGAGGCGGCGACCCGCGAGTTGATCGCGGGCTGGAGCAAGAACGAAGGCCCAGACGTCGGGTTCTCGATCGAGACACTGGACAGTGATCGCCTGGTCGGCCACGCCGGCCTGTTCGGCGGCAGCGTCAAGGATCGCCACCGCACCGTCGGCATCTACATCGGCCACCCGTTCCTTGATCACGGCTACGGCACGGACGCCATGCGGCTCGTCGTCCGCTTCGGGTTTCGCGAGCTCGGCCTGCACCGCATCGACCTGACTGTCCTGGCCTTCAATGCCCGCGCCATCGCCGCATATAGCAAGGTGGGCTTCGTCGAGGAGGGCCGGGCGCGCGAGGCGGTGTTTCACGACGGGCACTGGTACGACGAGGTGAGCATGGCGATCCTCGC
>JBPYES010000413.1:0-14927 GCA_051984825.1 Jatrophihabitantaceae bacterium | reverse complement strand
GCGGTCGTGCCGCTAATGGCGATCTGGCGGAACTTCTTCCTCGGCTCGGAGCCGACCAAGGGGTGGGGGCCGTTCAAGCGCTTCGACGCCGGCCTTGCCAAGAAGGTCACCCGGCAGGAGATGGGCGACATGGGGATCGACATACGCGACCCCGACCAGCCAGTAGGGACGCTCTCAGGCGGCGAGCGCCAGTCCGTTGCGATTGCGCGGGCGGTGCACTTCGGTGCGCGGCTGTTGATCCTCGACGAGCCGACGTCCGCGCTCGGCGTCAAGCAGGCGGGCGTGGTGTTGAAGTACATCGTCCAGGCCCGTGACCGCGGGCTGGGCGTCATCTTCATCACGCACAACCCGCACCATGCCTACCCGGTGGGCGACCGGTTCTTGCTGCTCAAGCGGGGTCGCAGTCTCGGCGACTTCGCCAAGTCGGAGATCTCGCTGGCCGAGCTAACCCGCTTGATGGCAGGCGGCGCCGAACTCGAGGCGCTGGCGCACGAGCTGGAACGGGGTTCGGGCGATGTCGGCGAGGTGGGCCGTGAGCTGCTCCAGGAAACCGACACGATGTGACTGGTCCACAAACGAGTTGTCCGCGTGTCGCAGCGCTATGACGACGCGACACGCGGACAACTTCGAATGGGGGTCGAATAGGGGTCGAATAGGGTCAGCGCGCCATCAGGTTGTCGCTGGCTTGCCGCGTCAGGATGGCGCGAATCTCCCGGGTCTCCTCGGGATCGTGGCGAGCGACGATCGTCTCGATCTCTAGGCGCGCGGCCGGAGTGTCAAACGCGGCGAGTTCTTGCTCGAGCTTCAGACGCTCCCGACGCGCAGCGCGACGGGTCGCGAGTTCGGTACGGATGGCCTGCAGCGTGCTCATGATTTCCTTTGCTCTCTGTAAACGCTTACAGTTCATAGAACAGCAACGGCGGCGCAGACAGTCCCTCTCCTCAGGCGGCTCTCACGTGTAGAGCACCGGTTTCGCTGACAGCTCAACGACAGCCCGCCCCGTGCTGAGCGCGGTAACCCCGGCCTGTGCCACCGCCCAGGCGACGTACCCGTCCCAGGCGGAGGCGCCCCTCGCCTCACCAGCACTCACGCCGGCCACCCAGTCCTGCAGTTCGAGGCGGTACGCATCGGCGAAGCGTTCCCGCCAGTCGGCAGTCACCGGACCGGACGCGGCAGCCCGGCCATGTTCCCCGACGAGTTCGCAGCGGACCTCGTAGCCGTAGCCGGCGTTGACGAACACCTCGGCGTCCACGAGGACGCCCGACTGCGTCTCGAAGATCAGCAGCACCGGATCAGCGAGCGCGGCCGATGCTCTCGGGCGGTGCACCGTCACTGCCGCGATCTCGTCGCCGAACAGCCAACGGGTGATGTCGATCTCGTGGCCGGCCGAGTTGGTGATCACCATTTCGCCGCCGAACCAATCCGGTGCGCTGACGTTGCGGTGCACGCAGTGCAGGAGCTGCGGCGCGCCGAGATCACCGCCGTTGAGTGTGCGTTTCAGCGCGACGTAGCCCGGGTCGTAACGGCGCATGAACCCGACGCTGATCAGCCGGCGGCCTAACTGCGCCTCGGCGGTAACGATGCGCTGACACCCAGCGACGTCAGCAGCAAGCGGCTTCTCGCACAACGCCGGCTTTCCGGCCGCCAGGCAGGCCAGTGCGAACTCCTCGTGCGTCGCATCGGACGAGGCGATCAGCACGGCGTCGATGTCGGGGTCTTTGATCAGCGCGAGTGGATCGTTCACGACGCGAACGCCAACCGATGCGGCCCGCGTTGCATCCGTGTCGGACACGGCCTCGACGGTAGCGCCGGACACCGCATCGCGGAGCGTGACTGCATGATCGGCGCCCATGACGCCGGCGCCGATAATGCCGACGCGCACGGTCATAGCTTGGCCAGGAAGTCGATGCTGCGCCGCACGTCGTCGATCGGCCCGGCGCCGGCCGGTGGTGCGCCGTCCAGCGCGCAATCTTGTTCCAGCACGTACCAGCCTTGATAGTCCACCGCCTGCAGCGCCGCGACGATTCCGGCGATGTCGAGGTCACCGTCGCCCAGCGGCGTGTACAAACCCTGGCGTACGGCGCCGATATAGCTACCGTCGAGGACGGTTCTGGCAAGTGACGCGCGGACGTCCTTGAGATGGACGTGCGCCACGCGGTGCGCCGCCGAGCGCACCAGCTCGAGCGGGTCGGTGCCGCCGATGAGCAGGTGACCGGTGTCGAGGCAGAGCGGCACATCGCTCGAGTCGAGCACGCGCAGCACCGCGTCGCGACCCTCGATCGCGGTGCCGACGTGCGGGTGCAGCGAAGCGGCCAATCCGTGCTCGCCGGCCAGATCACGGACGCGATCGAGGTTGTCCAGCAACGCCCGCCATTCGGCATCGTCCAGAGGCACCCGGCGCTCATAGCTGCCGTCGACCGAACGCGCGGCCAGCACGACCACCTGCGCTCCTGCGTCTGCCAGGGTGCGCATCGCCGCCTCGGCGTCGCCGAGGTCCACGCCATCGACGTGCAGCACCACCGGGAGGAATCCGCCGACCAGGCGGAGCCCGTGCCGGTCGAGCAGCTCGCGTACCCCGCCGGGGTCGTCGCCGAGGTATCCGGTCGGACCCAGCTCCGTCGCTCGTACGCCCAGCGACCGCATCTCGGACAGCACGCGCTCGGCGGGCAACTCGTAACCCCAATCGGGGGCCTCGCACACCCCCCACGAGATCGGCGCGGCGGCAATGCGGTCGGCGAGGGGGACAGACACGACGGTCTCCTCTAGAGCGCTCTAGTACGTTGACGTATCCTCGCCGCGCAGGTCCGATGATGTCAAACGAGGATCCGGATTGAGCGCGAACCGTCCACCGACGTTGGAGGACGTCGCCGCGCGCGCCGGGGTATCGCGGGCGCTGGTATCGATCGTGGTGCGCGGCGTCCCCGGGGCGAGTGAGATGACCCGGCAGCGAGTGCTCGAGATCGCCGATGAGCTTGGCTATCGGCCCGACTCACGTGCCCGGCTGCTTGCCGGGCGACGCTCGCGCCTGCTTGGCGTGACGCTCGCGCTCAACCATCCGTTCCACGCAGACCTTGCCGAGGGGCTCTACGCCGCAGCCGAGCAACAGGGGTACGAGGTGGTGCTCAGCGCCGTGACCCGCAACCGCAACTCTCGCCGGGCGATCGACACCCTGCTCGACTACCGTTGCGCGGCCGCCGTTCTCATCGGCCCGCTGGTGCGCGAACCGTCGCTGTCGGCTCTCGCGGAGCGCCTGCCCGTGGTCGTGCTGGGGCAGCGCTCACGCAGCCGGGCCGTCGACGTGATCCGCACCGCGGACGAGGCCGGGATCCGGCTGGCCGTCGACCACCTCGTCGACCTAGGGCATCACGACATCGTGCATGTGGACGGCGCCCGTGGGCCGGGCTCGGCAGCGCGGCGCGCCGACTACCGGGCGGCAATGCGCCGCCACGAGCTGGTGCCACGGGTCGTCGCGGGTGGGCCGGCCGAGGAGGACGGCGCGGCCGCTGCCCGGGCACTGCACGCAGCACCGCCGACGGCAGTTCTCACGTACAACGACAGATGCGCGGTCGGGCTCCTCGACGTGTTCGTCCGCAGCGGCATCGCGGTACCCGGCGACGTCTCGGTTGTCGGCTACGACGACAGCCAGGTGGCCCGGCTGCCCTATCTGCAACTGACGACCGTCAGCCAGGACGCGAGCCAACTGGCCGCCCTGGCAGTGCGCCGAGCAGTCGCCCGGCTGGACCACGAGCCGGTCGCCGAGCGCGAGCTCGTGCTCACCCCGCACCTCGTGGTGCGCGGCACAACCGCGCCGCCGGGATAGGGTCGATCCCGTGCTTGATCACATCGCAGCTCCGGGCGTCGCGCCGGGCAAGGGTTACACCCACGTGGTCGCTGGCGCCGGTCGGCTGATCGCGATCTCCGGGCAGATCGCCCTTGACGAGACGGGTCAGCTCGTCGGACCGGGCGACGCGGAGGCACAGGCGCGGCAGGTGTTCGAGAACCTGCGCCGCTGCCTGGCCGCCGCCGGGGCCACGTTCGACGACGTCCTCAAGCTGACCACCTTCGTCACCGACATGGCGTCGCTGCCGGCGATTCGCAGGGTGCGCGACACGTTCGTCGACACGGCCGAGCCGCCGGCGAGCACGGCGGTGCAGGTCGTCGCGCTGGTTCGGCCGGAACTGCTCGTGGAAATCGACGCGCTGGCCGTCATCCCATAGGCGCCGCCGACTCGACGGGGGTCTCGGGCTGGCGCGCGAGCAGCACGCCGACGGCGGCGAGCAGCAGCACCGCCCCGAGCCAGCCCCGCGCGGTGAGCGCCTCCCCGAGCAACACGACGGCGAGCAGCGTCGCCACCAGCGGCTCGATCAGTGTCAGCACCGCGGCGACCTCGGCCGACGTGGTGCGCAACCCGCGGAAGAACAGCGCGTAGGCGAGCACCGTTGGCACGATGCCCAGGTAGAGCAATGCCGTCGCGGATCGGCCGTCCACCGGGAAGCCGAGCCCGGCGACAAACGCAGCCGGCAGAAGCGTCAGCGCTCCGGCGATGCTGGTAGCGCCGGTGAGGGTGAATGCGTCACCTGCGGACGCCAATCGCCGGCTCAGCCCTGTGGATGCCGCGTACGCCAGCCCGGAGCCCAGCGCGGCAAGCACCCCCGCCGCGGGATGCGAGCCCGTCGCCGCGTCCGTCGACGTCGTGATCATTCCGAGTCCGGCGAGCGCGCAACCCAGCGTTGCCAGCGCACTCGGTGCCGGCCAGCGGCGCAGCGCCACCGCTGAGCCACAGGTCACGGCGATCGGCGCCGCGCCGATGCACACCAGCGTCGCGATGCTCACACCGACGTCGTCGACGGCGATGTAGTACAGCGCCTGGCTTATGCCGAGGGAAGCGCCCGCCAGCGCGAGCACGGCGAGCCGGCGTCGTCCGGCAGATGCGACGAACCGGACAAGGGCGTGACCACGCCCGGCGGCGAGCACGAGCGCCGCGACAAGCGTGCGATAGAAGGCAATCGAGGTGGCGGCGAGGCCGGTGTGGGCGTGCACCGCGTGGGCGACCACGCCGGTCGTGCCCCACAAGACGGCCCCGCCGCTGATCGCGAGCACGCCCGTCCGGGCGCGCAGCGACGACAGCGAGGAAGAAAGTACGGCCATGGAATGCGCTCCGAGATCGGTCCGGTGAGGAACGTCTGGGGCGCGACAGCAAATCGCGCAACGACCGGCATCGCTAGAAATGCCAGACGTTGCACGATGCGCGACAACGCGCTCGGCGCGCCCCGCTCAGGAGCGCGGCGGCGGGAGAATGCAGTAAGGCAACGGCACGGACGTGAGCCTATCGGCCCAGGACGCGCCGTGGCCAGGCAATTGCGCTCTGGGAGGATGTCCCATTGCGCAGGAGAGGAGGGCGGCCATGACGGACGTATCACCGCCTGCGGGCGCGGTGCCGCCTGAGCTAGCCGTTCCACGCCAGGCGCCGGACCGTAACCTGGCACTCGAGATCGTCCGCGTGACCGAGGCGGCGGCGATGGCGGCAGGCCGCTGGGTGGGCCGCGGCGACAAGAACGGCGGAGACGGCGCTGCTGTCGACGCCATGCGCACCCTGATCGGCACCGTTTCGATGCGCGGCGTCGTTGTCATCGGCGAGGGTGAGAAGGACAACGCACCCATGCTGTACAACGGCGAGGAGGTCGGCGACGGCACCGGGCCGGCCTGCGACGTCGCGGTCGATCCCATCGACGGCACGACGCTGATGGCCAAGGGCATGCCCAATGCGCTGGCCGTGATCGCGGTGTCCGAGCGTGGCAGCATGTTCGACCCGTCCGCCGTGTTCTACATGGAGAAACTCGCCACCGGTCCCGAGGCGGCCGACGTCGTCGACATCACCGCCCCGCCTGCCGAGACCGTGCGCCGCGTCGCCAAGGCCAAGCGCGGCCACCCCGAAGACGTCACGGTCTGCATCCTCGACCGCCCACGCCATGCCCAGCTCGTCGACGAGGTACGTGCGGCGGGTGCACGTATCAAGTTCATCACCGACGGCGACGTCGCCGTCGCGATCATGGCCGCGCGCCAGGGCACCGGCGTCGATCTCCTGCTCGGTATCGGCGGCACGCCCGAGGGCATCATCGCGGCGTCGGCGCTGTCGTGCATGGGCGGAGTGATCCAGGCTCGGTTGTGGCCCCGCGACGACCCCGAGCGGCAGAAGGCCATCGATGCCGGGCACGACCTCGACCGAGTGCTCACCACGCATGACCTCGTCGGCGGCGACGACATCTTCTTCGCGGCCACCGGCATCACGGACGGCGAACTCGTGCGCGGCGTGCGCTACTACGCCGATTCCGTGCGGACCGAATCGATCGTGATGCGCTCGAAGTCGGGCACAATTCGCGTCATCGAGTCGCTGCACCAGCTCGGTAAGCTGCGTGCCTACGCGTCCGTCGACTTCGACCGAAATTAGGGAGCTTCCGATGATGGTCGTGACCACGAACGACATTCCGGGCTGGGAGATCCAGCGCGTGTGTGGCGAGGTCTTCGGGTTGACGGTCCGCTCCCGCAACGCGTTCTCGCAGATCGGCGCCGGGCTGAAGTCGCTCATGGGTGGCGAGCTGCGTGGCATGACCGACAACCTCATGAACAGCCGCAACGATGTCATGGGCCGCATGCTCGAGGCGGCGCGCGCTCGTGGCGGCAATGCGGTCATCGGCATGCGCTTCGACACGTCCGAGATGGGCGACGTCTGGACCGAGATCTGCGCATACGGCACCGCCGTGGTCGCCGTCCCGGTCACCGACGCGGCGCGCGAGACGGCCGCCCAGCTGGGATACGGCGCGCCCGCGGTATAGGCAGGACTCCCTCGTCACACCAGGGGCCGCGGGCGATGTGCGGCACCTACGATCGGGGCATGGACGATCAGGCGTACCGCGTCGAGAAGGACTCGATGGGTGAAGTGCGCGTGCCGAAGGACGCCAAGTGGCGGGCGCAGACCCAACGAGCCGTCGAGAACTTCCCAATATCCGGTCGGCCGATCGAGCGAGAGCTGATCGCCGCGCTGGCTTCGATCAAGGGCGCGTCCGCGCTGCTGCGCGCCGACGCAGGCATGCTCGACGCCGACAAGGCGAAAGCGATTCACGACGCGGCTCTGGAAGTGGCGCGCGGCGACTGGGACGCCGAATTCCCCATCGACGTGTTCCAGACGGGATCGGGCACGTCGTCGAACATGAACGCGAACGAGGTCTTGGCGACGCTCGCGGCTGAGCGGCTTGGTGCGCCGGTACATCCGAACGACGATGTCAATGACCCGTTCTCGTCGAACGATCAGTTCCCCGCTGCGATTCACATCGCGGCCGCCCGGGCGGTAGTCGGCGACCTGCTGCCCGCGCTCGGCCACCTCGCCGACACGCTGTCCGCCAAAGCGAACGAGTTCGCGTCGGTGGTGAAGTCGGGACGTACGCACCTCATGGATGCGACCCCGGTCACGCTCGGCCAGGAGTTCGGCGGGTACGCCGCCCAGGTCCGCAACGGTGTCGACCGGTTGCGTGATGTGCTGCCGCGGCTGGGCGAGCTGCCGCTGGGCGGAACGGCAGTCGGTACCGGCATCAACGCCCCGGCCGGGCTTGCCGAGCGCGTGATCGCCCGGCTCGCGGACGATCTGAGGCTGCCGCTGACCGAGGCGCGCGACCACTTCGAGGCGCAGGGCGCGCAGGACGCGCTGGTCGAGCTGTCCGGGATGCTGCGAGTCGTCGCCGTCGGGCTGAACAAGATCGCCAACGACATCCGATGGATGGGTTCGGGACCGCGAGCCGGGCTCAGCGAGCTGTTCCTGCCCGACCTGCAACCCGGGTCGTCGATCATGCCCGGCAAGGTGAATCCGGTTCTGTGCGAGGCCGTGTGCCAGGTCGTGGCGCAGGTCGTCGGTAACGACGCGGCCGTGGCGTGGGGCGGCGCAGCCGGCAACTTCGAACTGAACGTCATGCTGCCGGTCATCGCCCGCAACCTGCTCGAGTCGATCCGGCTGCTGGCCAACGTGACCCGGGTGTTCGCCGATCGGTGCGTCGCCGGCATCGTCGCGAACGAGGAACGGTGCCGCGAGTACGCCGAGTCGTCGCCGTCGATCGTGACGCCGTTGAACCACTACGTCGGCTACGACGAGGCAGCCAAGATCGCCAAGCAGGCGCTGGCTGAGCGCAAGACGATCCGCGAAGTCGTGATCGAGCGGGGCCACGTGCCGTCGGCGATCACCGTCGAGGAGCTCGACCGGGTCCTTGACGTGCTGTCGATGACCCGGCCACGGTGAACCATGGACTTCAAGCTCGAGCTCGTGCTGATACCTGTCAGCGACATCGACCGCGCCAAGGCGTTCTACCTTGACCAGGCCGGCTTCCGTCTCGACGTGGACCACCGGTCCAGCGACGAGTTTCGGGTCGTGCAGTTCACTCCGCCCGGATCGGCATGTTCGGTCAGCTTCGGACGTGGGATCACCGATGCCGAGCCCGGTTCGGCAACGGGCCTGCACCTGGTCGTCGAGGACATCACGGCCGCGCGCGAGGAACTCGTAGCACGTGGCGTCGCGGTCAGCGACATCCGGCACATGGGTCCGGACGGCTGGCAACCCGGTCCCGATCCCGAACACAGTCGGTACAACTCGTTCGCCGACTTCAACGACCCCGACGGCAACACCTGGGTGCTGCAGGAAGTGCCAGCCGAGCACTGATCGCAATTGGGCTCGGCGTGCCATGCGATGCTGGCTGTGTGGGCAAGGTCTACGACGGCATTGATGACAAGCTGCGCACCTGGATCTCCAAGCAGCCGGTGTTCTTCGTCGGCACGGCGCCGCTCGGTGCTGACGGGAACCTGAACGTCTCGCCCAAGGGCATGGCCGGCACGTTCGCGGTCCTGGATCCGCGCCGAGTCGCCTACCTAGACTACTTCGGCAGCGGCGTCGAGACGGTGGCCCACCTGCGGGAGAACGGCCGCATCGTGATCATGTTCTGCGCGTTCGACGGCCCGCCGAAGATCGTGCGACTGCATGGCCGCGGCCGCGTCGTGCTACCCACGCAGCCCGAATTCGCCGAGCTGCGCAGCCAATTCGCGAAGGAGCGCACTCACGCCCAGCGGGCGGTGATCGTCGTCGACGTGCACCGCGTCGCCGACTCATGCGGCTACTCGGTCCCGCGCATGACGTTCGTCGAAGACCGCAACATCCTCGACCTGCATCAGCTCAAGAAGCCGACCGCGTACTACGACGAGTACTGGGACGTGCGCAACGCGGCAAGCATCGACGGCCTGCCGACGCACTGAGGCCTAGCGCACCGGGACATATGCCGAGATGCCGGCAAGGCACTCCGCTTGCCGCTCGCCGAGTATCGACAAGATGAACACCTCGAGGTTGCCCTGGTGCTGCTTGCTCATCCGCGGACGCGCGTTCTGGGGAAGCACATAACGGACCCCGGGCCGGGGAGCGACCTCCAGCATGCGGGCGAGTGGGCCGTTCGTGACGACGAGGGCATGGTCGAGATCGGCCCACGGTAGTTCGGTCACGTGGTCGCGCCAGGTGACGATGAGCCGGTCCGGCGCGACGGTGAGCGCGTAGTTGTGCCGGCGCGTGCTGGTGATGCCACGTCGGATCAGGAGGCCCGCGACGCCGACGATGACGCCGATGATCAACAGGACGGCGCCCGAGGCGACTGCCCCGATGGCCGCGGCGATAACGCCGAGAACGATCACCACCGAGCCGGTGACCAGGCAGATCGCAGCCCGGCGTGCCCACGACTGCTGATAGTTCGCGCTGACTGCGTAGCTTCGGATAGATTCGGCGTGACCGTCTGGCACGGGCCCAAACATAGCGGCCGGTAGGGGGAGTGCACGTATGACCATCAAAGGCGACCCGGACGGCATGATCAAGGTGGCGAAGGGTGTCCTTGCCGAGCCGTACGCCTATGTCGAACGCGCCAAGTCCACCATGGACGGGCCCTGCCGACTGCCCGCACTTGCATTCGGCATCGCACCGAGCATCTTCCTCTCCGGCCCCTACGAGGAGGCGCGGGACGCATTGGCGCGGGCAACTGGAGCCGGCGCCGACACGATGAAGTCGATGGCCATCGGCTTCGCCAACGTCGCGCACGCGATGGGCGGTGCCGAAGAGGCCAACACGCTCAGCCCGTCCAAGCCGGCCCTGGAGAAGACGGACATCCAGTCCGACGGCTCCGACAGCGCAGGCACGGAGGCGGCCGTCTTCGGCGTGGAGGTCTTCCTGATGGCCGAATGGGTGGCCACCGGAGGCGTCCTGACGACATGCGGCATCCTCGCCCCGGCCGCGCTCGCCTCGGTGGCCGCCTGGGCGCTGGTCGAGCCCGACGACGCATCGCTCAGCCAGGCGATCAGTGCCTGGCTGTCCGCGGGCAAGGACCTTGAGTCATCGTCGCAATACCTGGAGCTCGCCCTCGACTCGCTCCAGGACGCGTGGCCCTCCGAAGACACCTCGCGTCAGGCATTCGACCGCTGGCAGATCCCGTTCAACCAGGACTTCGAGCAGCTCCAAGGCGATCCGGACACAGTTGCGGAGGCGCTGAGCGGCGCCGTCGAAAAGGTGCACGACGTGCAGACCGACTTCTTCGTCCTGGCCGCGGGCACGCTGGCGGCAATCCTGGTACTCACGGCACTGGACGCCATCCCCTTCGTCAACATCGGCGCCGAGACCACCAAGGAAATCCTTGGTGTCACGCTCAGCATCGAGACCGGCTCGACAGTGCTCGTCATCGCGGGCATCTGTAAGGACGTGTTCGACGCGCTGAAGGGCGTGGTCGGCAGCTCTGAGAGTTTCGACATGTCCAAGCCAGGTCAGCAGAAGGTCCCGGATTTCAAACAGCTTCCGCCCATCCAGTGGGCCGGCGCGTAGGTCCCACAGAAAGGTCAGCATGAATCCGGACACCTACGACCCGCGACGCCTGCTCGACCAACTCGAGGCGCACGTTGCCAAGGCCAAGGAGAGCGCGGCCGCACTCGCTGCGGTTGAGGGGTGGGGCGAGGCGGCGAACGGGCACGTGAAGGTGTGCGTGGGACCGTCCGGAATGCTGAAGAAAGTCGCACTCGATCCCCGGGCCATGCGGATGCCCTCTGAGGACCTGGCCGCGAGCATCGTCGATGCGGCGCAAGAGGCTCAGCGGGCCGCCGCGGCGAGCATCCGCGAGATCTACTCGCCGACGGACACCGGCGGCATCGACATCGCGGCCGTGGCTCAGGGCGAATACGACGCCTCGGCGGACATCGAGCAGCGGTTGGCTAAGGCCCGGGAAGCACTGCGCGACGCCCGGTGACGGGCGCCCTAGTAGCGGGGGTCAACGCGGGTCAATGGGTCGCTCTCACCCGCAGTTAATGACGACACGGGGTGCACTGCGGCGTTCACTTGGCTCGTACGCCACCACTGTCGTGAAGGGAGCAATTCGTCATGTCTGGACGCATCGTGGCGGCTTCGAGCTATCCGCTACTCGACGCCTTCTGGACGATGTTGTGGTTCTTCTTGTGGATCTTGTGGATCTTCCTCGTGATTCGGATCCTCATCGATGTCTTCCGCAGCGAGGACATGAACGGTTGGGCCAAGGCCGGCTGGACGATTTTCATCGTCTTGCTCCCGTTACTCGGTGTACTGGTCTACCTCATCGCCCGGGGGCAGGGGATGGCCAAGCGCGACGTCAAGGACGCCCAGGCGCAGGAGACCGCGTTCCGCGACTATGTGCGTGAGGCAGCGGGCCCGCAACCGAGCGTCGGCGACGAGCTCGGCAAGCTCGCCTCGCTACGCGACAGCGGCGTTCTCACCGAGGCGGAATTCGCCCAGCAAAAGGCTCGGCTACTCGGGAGCGGTGGTGCGAGCGCGCCGGCATCAGCACGATCGAGCACGACGTCCACACCACAAGCACCGCCTCCCACGACGACACCGGTGCCCTAACGACTAACCGCCTCCCAGTGCGGTCACTGCGGAGTACGGCTCTGCTCGACTGTGGTTTCTGCGGCTCGTAGTGCGCGGTGTTGCGCCCACACCGCGTTGATCAGCGCAGCGCTGACGATCACCTGCCCGATGATCAGCAGCCATGCCAGCATCACGGTGGCGAGGCCGAGGGAGCCGTACAACCGTGACGACCGCTCGAAGCGATACGGCAGGTACAGGCGGCTGACGGTGTGCAGCACCGTGATCGCCAGGCCGAAGAGGACGCAGCCGGGGATCAGCTCGGTCCAGCTGGTGCGCCGGTCCGGCAGCTGCATCGACACCATCAGCCATGCCGCGGCGACAACAAGGATCTGAATGACGAGAGGAAGGAGTAGGCCACCAGGCAGTGCCCCGTCCAGGCGGGAGATCGCCGCGGCAACGATCATTACCGCTGCCCAGCCGCCAACCACGATGAGCACGAGCCTGATCTGCTCGCGTCGCGTGTGTTTCCGCAGCGGTGCGTCCCAGGCATGACCGTTGACGAGCGTCAGAATCTTCACCAACGTCCGAGTGGCCCAGAGCAGCAGTACCGCGCCGAACAGTACGGCGACCCACCACGACCGGTGCCCGTCGTGTAGCGCGCTGACGACTTCCGTTCTCGCGACGCCGGTGATTCCAGCAGCGCGCACGGCGGTATCAACGTCCCGGTCACTGCCGGTTGCATACCCAGAAAGGATCCCGGCGAGCAGCAGGGCGAGCGGCGCCAGCCACAGGAACAACCGGAAGGCGACCGCGCTTGCGAGCAGGATTCCCTGCCGTCCCGTATAGCGGGCCGCGAACGCCAGCGGAAGTCCCAGCAGGGGCCGCGATTGCGCCAGTTGCTGGTAGCGATCGCCTGCCCGATCGGCGCGTTCTCGCACCTGCGAAAACCAGCTGGCCGGTTGACGGTCGCCGGTCTCGATGGGCACGATCCAGCGTCCGCCCGCAGGGAGGCCCGTGGAATCACCCGCAGCGCATGACACCGCCTCACTCGCTAAGTACGGTGCGCGCGGTTCGCCCCGACTGGATAGTGAACGCACTCAGGAGAAGGAGCGTCGATGTCTGGCGGTCGGCCGCGGACCATCACTCATCGGCATATCCCTGACTACGCGAGACGGCGGTGACGCCGTGATATCGCGCGGCACTGAAGGCAAGCCGCTCGCGGCCCCAACCACGCCCCAGGGCGCCGAGCCGGGTCCGCTGACAGCCGCGCCGGCGCGCGCTCGTCGGCGCCTGTTCGCGAGCCGAGAGGGCGAGCCGCGGCACCGTCGCGCAACCGACGTCATCCTGCTGCTGAGCTCACTCGGCGGGCTAGTGCTGATGGGTGCGCTCGCCGAGCCGCCGGCTGGCATCGAACGCTCCGTCATGGATTTCGTCGCCGCGATCCCGGACGGCTTCCGTGGCTTGTGGGCGCTGCTGATCTTTCTGCCGACGCTCCTGGCTGTGATCGTGATCGTCTCGGCGGCGGTACGACGCCGCTGGTCACTGCTGCGTGACCTGGTCCTCGCGGGTGCCTTGTCTCTGGGCGGGTCGCTGCTGCTCGCCCGGATCGTGCTTGACGGCTGGCCACGGGTCTGGGAATCGCTGCGCGCCGCCGGTTCGTCGCCGTACTTCCCGCCGTTGGCGCTGTCCGTCCCCGCGGCGGTGGTGGTCACCGCGTCGCCGCATCTCGTCCGGCCGATGCGCAGGCTCGGCCGCTGGGTCGTGTTCCTCGGGCTGCTCGGCAATGTGCTTCACCAGACCAGCACGCCCACGGGCGCGGCGGCTGCGTTGCTGCTCGCCTCCGGGTCGGCCGCCTCGATTCACCTCATCTTCGGATCGAGCCACGGTCGTCCCAGCTTGGTGGACGTTGCCGGAGCCCTGGCGCGCATCGGCGTGGCAGCGCACCACCTTGGCGCGGCCGAACGGCAACCGACCGGGCTGTTCGAAGCGACGGCGCTCGACGCGCAGGGCAATCCGCTGCTCATCAAAGTGTTCGGCCGGGACGCGCACGATACGCAACTGCTCAACGTGGCGTGGCGCACTTTGTGGTATCGGGAAGCCGGTTCGCCGACGTCGTTGGGTCGGCTGCAACAGGCCGAGCACGAGGCACTTCTCACGGTGATGGCTGCCGCGGCAGGGGTCTGCCCTGACCAGGTCGTCACCGCGACAGCGACCCCGGAGAACGATGTGCTGCTCGTGTTGCGGCGCGCCGGGCAGCCGCTGGACGCGCCGCCCGAGCACTGGACGCCCGGGCTGGCGCAGCAGGCCTGGCACACCCTCGAGACGCTGCACCGCACTGGCATCGCGCACGGACAGGTCGACGCGAATCACCTTGTGCTCCGCGGAATCGACGTGGGGCTGGCCGACTTCCGGGGCGCGGTGATCACGCCGGGCGCGGACCGGTTGGCGACGGATCGAGCGCAGCTACTGGTGACCAGTGCGCTGGCACTCGACAGGGACGTCGCACTGTCCGTCGCTGTCGATGCGCTCGGAGCGGATGCGCTCACCGAGACGCTGCCGTACGTGCAGATGCCCGCGCTCACCGCGCGCCAACGCAGCGCCGTCAGGAGCAGCGAGCTCAACCTGGATCGGCTGCGCAGCCAAGCCGCGGAGCAGGCCGGAATCACCGTGCCCGAACTGCAGAAGCTGCGCCGCGTCACACTGCGAACGGCACTGCAGGCGGCATTGCTGGTCTTTGCGTTCGTGGCATTGACCGCAGGGCTCACGGACATCGACTTCAACATGCTCGCCGAGCAGGTCCGCAACGCGACCTGGTGGCTGGTGATCGCCGGAGCGATCATCGCGCAGCTGCCACGGCTCACCAGCGCGGTCTCGGTGATGGGCGCATCGCCGAGCCCGTTGCCCCTGGGGCCGGTGTATGCGCTTCAACTGGCTACGTCGTACATCGCCCTGGCGGTGCCGGCGACCGCGGCCCGGGTCGCGGTGAACATTCGCTTCTTTCAGCGGCACGGGCTGCGCCCCGGAACGGCACTGG
>JBPYES010000412.1:0-10917 GCA_051984825.1 Jatrophihabitantaceae bacterium | reverse complement strand
GCGGATAGTGGATCGAGCAGGCGATCCCGGTCGCGGCTGCGGCCGATCGCCGGGTAGAACCGGCCCGCCAGCGACTCCGCGAACAGCGCCGGCGTGACCCGCTGCAGCAGCCCGTTGCCGATCCAGTACGCCTCGACGACTCGGCGGTCGAGGGGGTCGCCGATACCGTTGGCGGTGGCGATCAGCTCGAGGTACGGCCAGGCGCCGGCGAACGATTTGGCCAGCTCGCGCAGCCCGCCGCCGGCATTCGCCGCGGTGTGCTCCAGCAGTTCGGTGCCGGCGTCCGGCCCGCAGTAGCCCAGCTCATTAGGCGGATATGCGAAGCGCGCGAACATCAGCGCGCCGTCGAATCTCATCCCGGAACCGACACACGGCGGCGCGCTCGCAGCGGCACCATGGTCGCGACGACGAGCAGACAGCCCGCCACCACGAGCGCCAGCCCACCCAGCTGTGGGCTCAGCGCCGTGTGCCGGACGATCGCCTGCAGCAGCGCCGTCACCGGCACCGCGGCGACGAGCACGGCTGTGACGTTCACGGCTGGCGCCGCGGCGAGGGCGGCGAGCCAGGTCGCGACGTAGCCGGCCAGCAACACGCCCGTCGCGGCGACCCACACCCACTGGTGCGCATCCATGCCGACGAGCTGCGATCCCTTGCCGGTAACAACCACCCACAAGATCAGCAGCGTCGAGCCCAGCACCATCCGGCCGAGTGCCACGGTCCACGAGCTGACCGAGCGCAGCAGTGCTCTGGCGAGCACGACCTCGACTGCCCACATGAGCGTCGCCGCGAAGATCATCAGCTCGCCGCGTCCGAAGTGCGGCGTGAACGCAGAGCCCACGCCGCCGGAGAGCGCGGCCTGACCCACCACGAGCAGTGCCAAGGCGCCGACCTGAAGCGCGCCCACCCGCTCGCCGAGCACGCTGACCGCGAGCAACGCCACCCAGATGACCAGCGTCTTGTTGATGAATTGCGCCTGGACGGGGCCCGACGTGGCCTGAGCTAAGCCCTCGAAGAACAGCACGAAGGGCACGCTCCCGCCCACGATCGCTATCGCCCCGAGTGCCAGCAGCTGCGAACGCCTCGCGGGGATCGCCACTGCCGCGGAGTTGCGGCGCACCATCGCGAGCGCGCACATCGCAATCAGCACGACCGCGGCCACGCTGTTCTTCGCCGTCGTGTACACGGTGGCGTCGGCGAACTCCTTAACCCCGTACGAGTTGACGAAGACCGCAATACCGCTGATCAATGCGGCGCCCAGCGCGAGCAGCAAACCCCTCACCGTTGCCCCTCTCCGCGCGCAAGCATCGCTTCGCGTGCCTCGTCGTCGGTCAGTACCGCCAAAGCGAACCCGGCATGCGTCACGACCCAATCGCCGATACCCGCTGATTCGTCGAGCACCATCGCCGAGACCGTGGACGTCCGGCGCCCGGACTCGATGAGAAGCGCGCCATCCGCCATGACCGCGCGCACTTGGCCCAGCTCACCGAGACACATCCCGTCTAGTACACCAAGACGCCGGTCATCCGGGAAGCGACGAAAGTCCTGAAGCGCGAGCACCGCAGACCAAAGGCCCTGTCCGCATTTGGCCGCAGAGGAGATCGTGGATGCAGCAGCGGGTGGATGCCATGACGGGAGGACGGCATGTTCGCCACGATCGTCGGCGCGACCGACGGATCACCACACGGCGACCGGGCGCTCGCGCTGGCCGAGTCCATGGCTCGTGACGCGACTGCGCGGCTCGTCGTCGTCCATGTCGTCGAACTCGTCGGCGGTAAGGACGGTGTGTACCCGGCGGCGGCGGACGAGGACGTGATCAGGCAGCGCATCGAGGCCAGGGTCGAGAAGCTCTGCGCGAACGGCATGGACGCCACGCTCATCGTGCGCTCGGCCCGGCTCGGCGGCCCCGCTCACGAGATCGCAGATGCCGCCGCCGCAGTCCAAGCCGACGTGATCGTTGTCGGCACTCGTGGCCAGTCACTGGTCAGCGGGTTTCTGCTGGGTAGCGTTCCGATCCGGCTACTGCACATCACGCACCGCCCGGTGCTCGTCGTTCCCCCGGCTGATTAGGTCAGGCTGCGCCGGCGACGGCCGCGATCTGCTTGCCCCATATCCGCGCGCGAGCCTGTTCGCCGGGCAGCAGTTCGTTCGTTCTCGACACGCGGAAGCTTTCCGGTGGTACGACGAGTTGGTACCCGTGCCGGCGCAATTGCCTGGCGATCGCTCTTGACGCACGCCCGGTGAGGATTGCGGGACCGGGCATCCGGGTGTCGAACGCGGCCGCGGCCAACCCGGCGCGCCGCTCGAGAGTGGCCAGCCACTCGCGCACGCCGGTTCCGTTGACACCTCGTTCGAGGTACACGTTGCTGCCCGGCTGCTGCGCCGCCTGCACCGCTTTGCGCCGCGTGTTGGGGCGGCTCATGCTCCACGCATGGGTCGGCCCGCCGACCACGAGCAGGTCGACGCCATCGAGCAACTTGGGGCCGACCTCGCCGACGCGCACCACCGTCACCTCGAGCGCCTCGACGAGCCCGTCAGCGATCCCGTCGGCAACCAGCCGGGTGTTGCCGTACATCGATTCGTAGACCAGTACCGCCCGCATCGTCAGTCGCCCCCTGGCGGGTCTGGCGGAGCCTTGTCGGGTGCGGGGCGACCCCCCCTTCTGCGGCGATCCCCCAGCCTGCGCCGGCGGAACCGCCCCGCGCGATCCAGTGCAGTGCCTGCACTGCGACGCCGGCAGGGCAGAGAGTCCCCGGTTCTGTGGGACCTATGGCCTCAGGTCATTGACGAACCCGATCAGGTGCTCGGGCGATTTACGAGGTTCGCAATACCGCGACCGGGCAGGTGGCGGAGTGCAGGACGCCTTGACTGACCGAGCCGAGCAGCGTTCCGGTCCGAGCGCGGTGACCGTGGCTGCCCACCACCAGCAAGTGCTGCGCTCTCGAGGCGAGAAGGAGGCCGCCGATCGGATGCTCGCGGATCACCTCGGGGTGCACGACCACGTCCGGAAACTTCTGACGCCAGCCCATCAGGGCGTCGGCGAGCCAGGCATCGACTTGTTCGGGCGGCGGTGGTTCGGCCCGCCAGCTCATCAAAGCGAGCATGTCCGGATACCAGCACAGCACGGCCCGCAGTGGCACTTTATGCCGGCTTGCGTATTCGAAGCCGAATTCGAGTACGGTCCGGGAACGCTCCGATCCGTCGACCCCGACAACCACGCCGGCGCGTTCCGCAGCCAGGCCGGCCGGACCGCGGACGACAACAACGGGAGATTCAGCCCGTGCTGCCACAGCGGCGCCCACCGAGCCGAGCACTGTCGAGCGCATCGCCTTGAGGTGGCGGGAGCCCACCACAATCTCGCGCGCGAAACGGGCCTCGCTGAGCAGCGCATCCACCGGATCGCTGTCGATCGCGACGCCGTCCACATCGGTCGCGCCGAGCTCGGTGGCGCGCGCGACCAGGCGGTCGACGGCCTGTTCGGCGATGTGGCGCGGCATCTGCAGGTCGGCCTCCGGCACGTGCCGATAGAGCGGAGTCGGCGTGGACGCAGGGTCCCAGCGGTAGGCCTGCAGCAAGCGCAGCGGCGCTGTCAAAGCCTTGGCGTCGGCGACTGCCCAGCGGAGCGCGGCGTCGCTACCCGGTGAGCCGTCCACGCCCACGACAACCGGTAGTTGCGTGCCAGTCATCGCTGCCCCCATCCGGACGTCGTCGGCGGAACGCCGCGGCCTCCCGGTCTCGGTCTCACTGCCATCCTGATCGCACCGGTGGCCCGCGTCCAGACCCGAACGTCCCGATGAAACGACGGAGTGGCCGGTGGGCCATTCGCCTCTGCTCCTGGGGTGCCCGGTAGTCCACTGTGGAATGTGTGACCATCGGTGGGCGCGCCCTACCGCTCTCGGCCCGCTCTGCCGCGGGCTCGGACGTGCTGTCCGATCGAGAAGTGAGCAGTGCGGCGGCCACGTCGAACAGCACGTACCGAAGCGAGCTCGATGGGCTGCGATATGTCGCCGTGGTGCTGGTGATCGCGTTCCATGCCGGGCTCGGCACGTTCGTCGGTGGGTATGTCGGCGTAGACGTCTTCTTTGTGCTGTCGGGGTTCCTGATCACCGGCTTGCTCGTCCACGCGGCAGAGCGCGGGCAACTGAGGTTGGTCGAGTTCTACGCCCGACGCGCCCGACGGCTGCTCCCGGCAGCGCTCGTCGTGCTCGTTGTGACGTGCCTTGTCTGGCTGGCGATCGCATCGTTCATCGAGCGTGGCCCTCTTATCGGTGATGCCCGCTCGGCGGGGTTGTACTACTCCAACTGGCACTTTGCCGCGCAGTCGACCGATTACTTCGCCAGCCAGAACGCGCAGAGCCCGTTTATTCATTTCTGGTCGCTATCGGTGGAAGAACAGTTCTATCTCGTCTGGCCCGCGTTGGTTCTGCTGTGCTATCGCGGTCGCGCGGGCAGGCGTTTTGCGCGCCGCCGCCTGGGCGTCCTCGCCGCGGTGCTGTGCGCAGGCTCATTGGCGAGTCTGGCTATTTACACCGCTCACGGTTCGACGGCGTACGCATACTTCGGAACACCTCCGCGCATTTATCAGCTCCTCGTGGGGGCACTCCTCGCACTATGGGCGTATAGCAGGCGCAGCCGAGGCACGCATGCTGTTCCGGAATCAACCGGTCGGCCCCTGCTCATTGCCGGCAAGGCGGCACAGCTTATTGCCCTGATCGGCGTGGTGCTCTGTGCGACCACGATTGTTCATCTTGGCTCAGCGGGGCGTGGACTTGCCGCGACCGGCATGGCCCTGGCCGGACTATGGGGCTTCGAGATCGCGCGCAGCTCCAGCGTGCAGTCGCTGCTCGGCATCCAAGTGATCAGCTACCTCGGGCGGATCTCGTACGGCACCTACCTCTGGCACTGGCCGCTGATCCTGCTGACCAGGCACTTCGTTCACATGAGCGCATTCGCGATGTTCCTTGCTGCGGGCGGTGCGGCGACCGGTCTTGCCGCGCTCAGCTATCGAGTTCTCGAGTTGCCGATCCGCCAGTCGCCACGGCTCGCGCAGCGGTCGCGAGGAGTGGTGCTGGCCGCCGTCGCCTCGAGCCTGGTGATCGGTGCCCTCGTGGTACCGGCGCTGCTGACCAATCACGCGAGGCCGTCGGTGGTTCCGGTCGCCTCCATCGAGGATGCGGCCCGACCGGTGGTCCCAGATCCACGTGAGACGGGTGGGCGTCAGACCGGCATGCCCACCTCAGCGACCACGCCTGCGACCCTGCCCACGAAGACGCCCTCTCCCGGGCAAAGCGCTATTGCGGCTGCCCGCTCACCGCACCCGAGTCCTGCCGTGCCATGCCTCGCGAAGCTGGGCCGCAGCTGCCTGGTACACCGTGGCTCCGGGAAGACCGTCGCTGTCATCGGGGACTCACATGTCGAGGCCTTCCTGCCGGTGTTTGCCCAGTTCGCTGTGGATCACGATCTGACGCTCTACGACAACCTGTCGTACGTCTGCCCTTGGGAGGCTCCGGTACTGGTCGACGGCCCGAACGCGCCGTCGTGCAGGCGCAACCAACAGGATTGGCTGACGAACTTGCTGGACAAGGTGCGTCCGGATGTCACCATCGTCGTCAACCGCGGCTACGACGATCCGAAGCTGCCCTCGCGTCCCTTGTACATTGACGGGAGTCCGGATCAGACGGACTCGGCCGCAACCCTGGTCAAGGCGCTGCCGGCGAGCGTGGGCCGCATACTGCAGTCTTCCAAACACCTCGTCGTCATTGAGCCGTGGCCGTCGTTGGCGATCGATCAGAACGAGTGCCTCTCCCGCAAGCCGTATGCGGAGCAGTGTGCAGCCGTGGCCTCCAGCAGCAAGCTTCCCGACGAGACTGCGATCGAAGCGCTCGCGAAGTCCGACAACCGCGTTGCGACGGTGGACATGGATGATCTGGTGGGCCCACGTCTGCCTATCTGCGACGCACTTGTCGACGGTGTTATCGTCCGCCGCGACTTCGACCACCTGTCGATCCCGTATGCCGCTCACATAGCGCCAGCCCTGGAGAAGCGCATCCTGGCGCTGGAGCTCATCTGACCAGGCGTGGCAGGGCTCATCTGACCAGGCGTCGCAGGGCTCAGTTGATGGGCGGCGGGTTTCCCTGCGCACTGGCGGGCAGCGCCGGATCCCATCCACACAACGTGCATGAATGCTGAAATGCTGAGCGCGCGAATTCGAGCGCTATCCCGTGCGGGTCGCGGCTGGCGACGACGTCATCCCAGTCGAGAACGTATTCGCCCAGCTCCTGCTCCCAGCGCGCAGCTTCCGGCAAAACTTCGATGCTCGCGTACCCATCGGGTGCCGGGTGTGCGTAGGCGTAGAACGCCGCCTTGCCATATCTGGGATCCCCGGGCCACCAACCTAATGCGACCTCTTGGGCGTCCATTGCGTTGCGCATGATGAAGTCGTCAGACGGCGGAGCGGCAGGCGCACCCGAGAAGAGGCTGACCGCCAGGTCGAATGACCCCCACCAGGCGTTCACCGGCGTGGAGCGTCCCCGGTAGGGAGCGCGGAAAGCACTCAACACGAGGGCGGCGCGGGTGGCCGCGTTGAAGTAAGAGGCCACCGCCTCCGGGTCGTAGCTCGCGTGCTGCGAGTCTTCGTCCAGCGGGTCGGTCCACCACACCTCCTGGGGAGTTGGGTCGATCTCGACCTGCCCGCCCAGTTCCCGGACGTTCTTCAGCACGTTTCGCGTCACCTCGCCCACCGGACGGTCTGGTGTTAATGCGACCGACCGACTCCGGGCATCACTGTGCTCGATCAGCACCTCGTGCCTTCGCAGATCGAGCGTCACGGCGAACGCCCCGGAGCCGTTGGGCGCGGGCAGCGGCAAAGTCTCCCAGCCCCGCGGGGTCAGCCGCAGGGCGGCGTGCTGGAGTTGGGGCTCAGGTGGCGCAAGCGCCGCGGCGAGCTTGCCGAGGACCTGGGTGTGCGCGTGCAGCGTGTCACACGTCGCACGCCACTGGTCGTAGTTGATCGACGGCCACGCACCGCTCATATCGTGCTCCGATGGTCGCTGGGCTACTCCCTCTACCTTGCCCCAGCTAGTCCTGCTGGCGGAATTCAGCAGGCAGGCCGCGCTCGCCAATCGGTGCGAGCGCGGCCTGCCCGATCTGCCTTTCTAAGGCCCGGCCATACCAGTCACGGCATCAGGGAAGCTGGACCTCCGGGGTGGTGTCGGCGTTGGCGACGTCACTGCTGCGCGGGAGGTTGGCCTGCCCAGGAGCGAAGCTGTCCATCGAGCCGGCAACCTGCAGCTCGAGTTGCGTGGCGCCCACGTCGACGGTGTACGGCGTCGCTGCGTTGTCAACGGTGATCGTCTGCCCGCGATCGACGCCCATGATCACCAGGCCGATCTGGTGGCCGGCCGGGATAGTCAGGTCGTTGGCCTGCATCGAGACGCTGAGCGTGTGCGTGCCGGCGCCGTCGAGCCGCGCCCAGCCCCGCGCCAGAATCTGGAACGCAGACGACTGGATGTTGCGCTGCACGTCGAAGTAGCACGCGTCGTCGACCGCGGTCGACTCACCCCAGCACGACTGCGTCGTCAGGGTCTGCGCTCCGTCGTTGCTGGCCACGACCCGGTTTGCAGTGCCGTAGTCGACCAGCCCGACGGCGATCTGTCCGGTCGGCGCGCTGTCGGTGACCGTGGTGGTCACGACAGGCTGTCCCGCGATCTCGACGTCGCTCTTCAGGGCGCCGGTCGTGAACAGGAGCCGATTGGGGTTGTCGCCGGCGGCGAGCGCCTGCGTGAAGGTCTGCCGAGGCGCGTTGACGAACGAGGCGTCCCCGCCGTTGGCGGACTTGCCGAGGGTCAAGCTGCCGTCGGAGTCGAGTTGCAGCTTGGTCTTGTGGCCACCCGGCCAGTCGTTGCGGTCGACCCAGGTGTTCGGCGCTACTTCCTCGTGGACCCGCGGCTGCTTGTCGACGCCGTTGTCGATGCCGAGCAGCTCATGGTCGAACCAGCGGTGCAGCACGTCGACCCATCCGGGGCGGTCATAGTCGAACGGGTCGACGTGACCCATCCGCGACAGCCACATCTTCGTCGTGATCGGCTGCTTCTGCAGGATCGCCCACCACCGGGAGAAGTTTGGCGTGTCAACGTTGGTGTCCTGCAGGCCGTGCGAGATGAACACGTCGGCCTTGACCTTCGAGGCGTCGAACATCGAGCCTTCGCGGTAGTCGCGCACGTCCCAGAACGCTGTGTGCGCTCCGGTCGCGTCCGCGTCGTCGGCGCTCAGTTCGGCGTTCACCGCCGAGCAGTCCTTCGCGGTGACGGGCCAGCGGTTCCCCTCGACGTAGCTCGAGAGGAAGGTCGGGTAGTGGTTCGAGAACGGCAGCCCCTGGCCGCGGTCGTAGTCATACCAGGAGCTGATCCCGGAGATATCCACGATCGTCTTGAGGCCGTCGACCCCGGTCGCCGCGACCCCATTGGCCAGCGTGCCGTCGTACGACTTCCCGATCATGCCGGTCACGCCGTTGGTCCAGTAGGCGGTGACGGGATTCCCATTGATGTCGTGAGCGGTGGTGCGCCCGTTAAGCCAGTCGATGGCGGCCTTGACCGACAGGATGTCGGAGGGTCCGCCCTCGTCTACGCATCCCGTGGAACGGCTGGTGCCGGCCATGTCGACCTGGGCAACGGCGTACCCGCGCGGCACGAAGTAGTTGTCGTAGAACAGCGGCATTTTCGCGATCGTGCCGTTGGCGTCGTAGCTCTTGACCTCGTTCTCGTTGCCTCGGCCGCAGCATGAGTAGTAGGGGCTGGCGTCCATGATCACCGGCACCTTGGCGGCACCGTCCAGCTCGCGTGGCCGGATGATGTCCACGGCGATCTTCTCCGGCACGCCGTCGCCATCGAGGTCGGGGGCGTCCACCCACACCGACTCATGGATCGCGTTCGCATAGGAGAACACCGGGGCGGTGGTCCCGTCGCTCCCCAGCTCGAACGCCGCACTCGCCGTCGGTTCAGCCGCGTGCGCAGGGACGCTGAGCATCGCGATCGCCGCGACCACCCCCGACACAAGGGCTCCGGCTTTCACTGACATGAACACATGAGCCACCCTTCTTTGACCCCGATTTGCCCAGGTTCGCTGATACTTGTCGAAAGAGGGTGGTCAGGTCAAGATGCACCGCTCTCGGGAGCGCGCAGGTGTCAGTCAGTACGTCGGTCGCCTTGGTCGCCGCGGGGGCGGCCGCGGCCGAACTGGCGTCTAATGCGCTGTGCGCGGTGATGTAGCAGATCGGGGTGCGTGCCGTCCGCAATCATCTTTGCCTCCTCGGCACTTACCGATCTACGTGGCTTGTGCTCGGGGTGCTCAGGATCCACTGCTCGCACCTCTTCCAGGCGCGGCACCGTTCCCCGCCTGCGCCTGCGCATGTCCAGGAGTTTCGACCTTCTCCGGGGCTTGGGTTCAGGGTGCTCGGGCGATTCGGATGTGGACGACATCGCTCTCCCTTCCTTGGCGGACCAGCCACGCTCCCGCGCGCTCGAACAATGCATCCCACGCCCGGACATGGCTTAAACGGTCGCCTAGCTGCTGACCGGAGGGGGCCGATGGTCCGTACGTACTGAGGACTTAAGCCCACCGGCGTGGCGACCCCCGCTCCGGACGATGAAAGGGTGAGCACGCAACAGACCCGTGGCTCGGGCGCGCGGCGGTCCGGCCACAAGAACCCCGCCGCCCCGAACGCCCTGCGGGGGGCGAAGCCTTCCGGCAGCGCGATGCGCGAGCGGCAGGCTGCGCAGCGGAGGCTGGTCGAAGCGCGCCGGGTGCGGGAGAGCCGCAATCGCCAGCTGTGGACGGTGCTCGGGCCGATCCTCGTTGCCGTGCTGGCCGTCGGCGTCCTGGTTGCCGTGAAGCTGAGCTCCGACGGCACCAGCCCGGCAAAGGCAGCCACGGCCGCTGGGGCAGAGGTCATCGCCCAGGTCAGCGGCGTGCCCGCCGCGACACTCAACACGGTAGGCGCCGGGAAACCGACCGCGCTGCCGGCCCGGATCAACGGCCCGGCACTGACCGCGGACGGCAAACCGCGCGTGCTCTACGTCGGTGCTGAGTACTGCCCGTTCTGCGCGGCGGAGCGCTGGCCGATGATCGTTGCGCTCTCCCGGTTCGGGACGTGGCACGGGCTGCGCTACGCGTTTTCCGCGGCGGCGCCGGAGGTCTACCCGAACACCGCGACATTCACCTTCCACGGCGCGGCATACACCAGCAAGTGGCTGTCGTTCACCGCCGTCGAAACGCACACCAACAAGCGGCAAGGCAGCGGATACGAACCGCTCGATACATTACGTGGGACCGACCTCGCCGTCTTCCAGGCGCAGGCCAAGGACGGCGCAACTCCGTTCCTCGCGCTCGGCGGCAAGTACGCGATCACCGGTGCCACCTACGACCCCGAGTTGCTCGCCGGGAAGACGCAGGCACAGATCGCCGCGACACTGCGTGACCCAGCCAGCCGCACCGGCGCCGGCGTCGATGGTGCCGCGAACGTCATCACCGCCGCGCTGTGCACGCTGACGGGTGGCCAGCCGTCCAATGTCTGCTCGAGCCCGGGCGTCACGGCCGCCGCCAAGATGCTTCCCTGATGGCTGGCACCCCGCTCCAGAGCGCCGACCGGAGGTCGGCTGCGCGAGCGTCGGCACGGCCGGTGGGCGTCGCGCCGTTCGTGGTCACACTTGTCGGGCTGGCCGTGTCGAGCTACCTGACGGTGCAGCACTACACGGCAGCGACGACGCTCGCCTGCCCGGATAACACGGTTATCAACTGTGCGAAGGTCACCTCGAGTTCGTACTCGATGGTCGCCGGCGTCCCGGTGGCACTGCTCGGCGCGATCTACTTCGTGGGCATGGCGCTGCTGTGCCTACCGCAGGCCTGGCGGCTGCGCAGGCTCGA
>JBPYES010000411.1:0-11964 GCA_051984825.1 Jatrophihabitantaceae bacterium | reverse complement strand
TGGCCGCTTCGGGCGTCGACGACGTGACCGAGGTCCGCGTGCCCGGCGCGTTCGAGCTGCCGGTGGCGGCGGCCCGCCTGGCGGCTGCGGGCTTCGATGCGATCGTCGCGCTCGGGGTGGTGATTCGGGGCGGGACGCCGCACTTCGAGTACGTCTGCAACGCAGCGACGGACGGGCTCACCGCGGTCGCGGTGCGCACGGGCGTGCCGATCGGATTCGGCGTGCTGACCTGCGATACCGACGAGCAAGCGCTCGACCGGGCGGGCCTTCCCGGCGCCAAGGAGGACAAGGGCTACGAGGCCACCGTCGCGGCTCTGCGCACCGCTGTAGTGCTTGCGTCCTTCGACCGTCCGTGAGCGTGTCCGGCATCGTCTTGGCCGCGGGTGCGGGCAGGCGGCTGGGCGGGCCCAAGGCGGAACTCCTGGTCAGCGGCGAGCGACTGGTCGACCGGGCGGTCCGGGTGCTGCACGAGAGCGGTTGTGCTGAAGTGGTGGCGGTGGTCCGGTCCGGCACCCGGGTCGATGACGCCGTCGTTGTCGTCAATTCCGACCCTGACCGGGGCATGGGGTCCTCGCTGCGGCTCGGGCTCGCCGCAGCATCCGGGGATCGCGCGGCGATCGTCCTTGTCGACACTCCGGGGCTCACCGCCGCCGCGGTGCGCCGCACGCTCGGGGTAGCCGCGCCGGTTGCCATTGCGACCTACGGTGGCCGCCGGGGGCATCCCGTTGTCATCGACCGTCCACTGTGGACGGACGTCGCGGCGCTGGCCGAAGGTGAGGCAGGCGCGCGGGTGTTTGTGCGCGAGCATCCGGAGCTCGTCACCGAGGTGCCGTGCATCGGCGACCCCGCGGACATCGACACGGCCGAGGACCTGGCCCGCTTCCTAGGGGACTGACGGAGGTCAGCAGGTGACGGACGTCGAGATCACCGAGAAGCGGGTCACCTGGGCCGAGCTGTTCTTCGACCTGGTCTACGTCTTCGCGATCACCGAGGTCTCGTCGCTGCTGCACGCCGACTACTCGTGGGCGGGTGTGCTGCGCGCACTGATCGTCTTCGTCCCGATCTACTGGTCCTGGGTGGGGATGTCCGTACTGGCCAACACCCAGGACCTCAGTGGAGCGGCGAGCCGCATCGGCATGTTCGCGGTGGCCCTGGCCGGGCTCTTCATGGCACTCGCGGTGCCGGAGGCATACGGCGACCGCGGCGTCCTGTTCGGCAGCGCGTATCTCGCGGCGCGTGTCGTGCTCGCGATCATGCTGTTCCGGCGCATCCCGATCGCGCTCAATCCCATCGCCATCGGGCTTGTCGTCAGCGGTCCGCTGATCTTCGCCGGCGGCTTCATGCACGGCACGGCACGCGAGGCGATCTGGGCCGTCGCCGCGACGATCGATCTGTCGTCGCCCACGGTCTTGAAGGGTCGGCTGCGGACGATGCACTTTGACGCATCGCATCTAGCCGAACGGTTCGGGCTGTTGCTGATCATCGCCCTGGGCGAGTCCGTGGTAGCGATCGGCGGGCCGGCGGCGTCGGACAAGCACCTCAGCGCCGGTGTGCTCGCCGCGGTGGCCACGGCGTTCGTGTGCGCCTGCGGGCTGTGGTGGGTGTACTTCCACTTCGCGGCGGACGCGATGCGCTACGCGATGACCACGGCACAGGTGCAGACGCACATCGCCCGGCATGTGATGTCCTACGGGCACCTGATGCTGGTCGGATCGGTGATCTCGATCGCGGTGGGGATGCGCGAGGCGGTAGCCCATCCGGGCCAGCACCTGAGCTGGGGGGTGACCGGGCTGCTCGTGGGCGGCTGCGCGCTGTACCTCGCGACCTACGGCTATACCCGCTGGGCGATGTTCCGGCTCGTCTCGACCACCCGGCTCACCGCGTCGGCCGTCATGCTCGCGCTCCTGCCCGTGGCGCCGCACGTGCCGGCGCTGGCGGCACTCATGCTTGTGGCGGCGGTATTGGTCGCGCTGAACGTCGTCGAATACCTGCGGGTGCGCGGGTCGTCAGTCTCGCAGCGTGCGGGGGAGACCGAAATGGCGCAGCAGGCCGGTGTCCATGAACCGGGTGACGGCTGAGATCTCGGTGCCGGTGAGGGTCAACACGACGAGGCCGTGCGCGTGCCAGATCGGGGTGTGCGCGTCGCGCAGGTAGGCACCGAACGCGGGCTGGGTGTTCGCCCGAGTTCGGACGAGGCGGTAGCTTCGCCTGCCCCGGAACGGGATCGTCACGAGGAAGTGCGCCACCTGCTCACGGCCTTGGTACTCGAGTGGCAGCGGCGGCATGGTCAGCCACACGTCGTCGGTCAGCAGGGCGACGACTCGCGGCACGTCGCCGTCCTGGAACGCGTCGGCGAACTCCTCGACAACCGCACGCTCGGTCGGGGAGTCGGCAGCGGGCGCATCGGCAGGCGGCTGCGCCGCCAGGGTGGCGCGGGCGCGCTTGAGGGCGCTGCCCACGGCGTCCTCGGTCGTCTCGAGCATGTGCGCGACCTCGGCGGTACGAAAGCCCAGCACGTCGCGTAGGACGAGCACGGCCCGCTGCCGCGGGGGCAGGCTGTGCACGGCGACCAGGAACGCCAGTCTGAGGCTCTCGCGCTGTTCCAGGGCGGCCTCCGGGCCGGGCGCGGCGTCGGGCAGCCCGGACAGGAGCGCGTCCGGGAACGGTTCCAGCCAGAGAGGATCGACCACGCGGGTCGGCTCGGGGAGCGGCACCTCAGGCGTGTACATGTCCGGCCGGCGATCGCGGGCACGAAGCGCATTCAGGCAGCGATTCGTTGCGATGCGGTACAGCCAGGTGCGCAACCCAGACCGCTCCTCGAACCCGTCGAGGCCGCGCCAGGCCGCCACGAGCGTCTCCTGGAGTATGTCCTCGGCATCCTGGATCGTGCCGAGCATCCGGTAGCAGTGCAGCAGCAACTCGCGCCGGAACGGCTGTGTCAGCTCGGCGAATGCGGCCCCGTCGCCGGACCGCACGCGCGCCAACGCCGACTGGTTCACCATCGCATCCTCGCATCGCCGTCGCCTTTCCCCAGGAGGACCCTGAGCAGTGCACTGCTCTGCTACGCGGCGCTCAGGCACGCGATCTACTGCGTTGTCGTCGTCGCCTGTAGCGCTGCTACAGGCTCCTCCTCCGCCTTGTATCTCACGCACCTGACCACCGCTCGCGACGAGCGGCACTGTTCAGCGCCCTCCTACCAATACCGACACCGGCGGTGACGGGAATCGGGCGCGGCCGGTGTCAGTACCGGCATGACTACGAATCGCACTACGCAGCGCTGGATTCTGGCGCTGACGTCTGTCGGGTCATTCCTCGTCGTGCTCGACATGCTTGTTGTGGCGACCGCGCTGACCACCATCCATCGCGACCTCGGCGCCTCGATGGAGGATCTGGAGTGGACAGTCAACGCGTACACGCTCAGCTTCGCGGTATTCCTGATGAGCGCCACCACGCTCGGCGATCGGTTCGGGCGCCGGGGCGCCTACGCCGCAGGGCTAGCGCTGTTCGCAGCGGCATCGGCGGCGTGCGCGTTGTCCACGAACGTCGTCTCGCTAGTCGCCGCCCGGGCGGTCCAAGGCGTCGGCGCGGCTGTGGTGATGCCCCTGGCGCTGAGCCTGCTGAACGCCGCGTTCCCGCCGCAGCAGCGCGGCCGTGCGATGGGCGTCTACGGCAGCGTCACCGGTCTCGCGGCTGCGCTCGGGCCCGTTGTGGGCGGGGCGGTTACCCAGGGCATCGCGTGGCAGTGGATCTTCTGGATCAACGTACCGATCGCCGCCGCGACGATCCCGCTCGTGCTGACGCGGATCCCCACCAGCCGGGTACCCGCCGCTCCGCTCGACGTGCCAGGCCTCGGACTGGTCACCGCAGTGGCGTTCGGGCTGGTCTGGGCGCTGGTCCGGGGCAACACGGTGGGCTGGGGCAGCGCCGAGGTCGTTACCGCACTCGTCGCAGCGGCCGCGGCAGCAATCGTCTTTGTCGCCTGGGAGACCGCCACGACCGCCCCGATGCTGCCCATACGCTTGTTCTCCTCGCGCGGCTTCTCGGCCGGGAACGCCGCGATCTTCTGCCTGAACGCATCGCTTGCCGGGGCGGTGTTCTTCACCGCACAGTTCCTCCAGGTAGGCCTCGGCCACGACGCGCTCGCCGCGGGCCTGCGGCTGCTGCCATGGGGCATCGCTCCGCTGTTGCTGGCGCCCCGCGCCGGCGCGCTGGCCGACCGGATCGGCGAGCGCTCGCTCGTCGTTGCGGGAATGGCGTTGCAGGGGGCCGGGATGGCGTGGCTCGCCATCGCGGCCACACCTGGCGTCCGCTACCTGGCACTCGCCGTGCCGATGTCCGTTGTCGGCGTCGGCTTCTCGCTCGCTCTGCCGCCGCTGACCAAGGCAGCCGTTGGCGCCGTTCCGCTGGCCGACATCGGCAAGGCGTCCGGGGCGTTCACGACTATGCGGCAGCTGGGCGGAGCATTCGGGGTGGCGATCCTCGCCGTAGCGTTCGCCGGGAACGCACGTTACGTGTCCGCGTCGGCGTTCAGCGACGGGTACACGCGGGCCATGCTGGTCGCGGCGGGCCTGGCCCTCGCCGGTGCGTGCGCGGGCGTGGCGTTGCCGGCCCGTCGGGTCACGGTGCCCGCCGCGCCAGCTCCGCAAGCGCAGCCGGAAAGATCTCCGCAGGCGGCGTGACCAGTCCGGCGCCGACCTGCCCGGTGCCCGCGACCTTTCCGGCCATGCCGGTGTTGATCTGCGGCAGGATGCCGGTGCGCACCACACGCGTCACGTCGATGCCGCATGGCGCCCCCCGGAAGTCGAGCACCGGGACGGTGTACGCGGGATGCTCGGCGAGGGTGATCTCGTACATGCGCCGTGTCGTGGCGAGCGCATCGGCCACGGATCCGCCGACAAAACGCACGATTGCAGGCGCCGCCGCCATGGCGAACCCACCGAGCCCCGCCGTCTCGGTGATCGCCGAGTCGCCGATGTCGGGGTTGGCGTCGTCCGGGCCGAAGCGCCCCAGGTAGAGGCCCTCCGGCACCAGCGCCGGCGCAGTGAACCACTGCCCACCGGTGCCCGACACCTGGATGCCGAAGTCGGTTCCGTTGCGCGCCATCGCGACAACCATCGTGGAACCGGGGATGCCGCGTGCGGCGTCGAGGGTGAGCTTGCACGCCGGCATGGCCACGTTCAGGAAGAAGTGATCGTTACCGCCGACGAAGCGTGCCGCTTCGGCGATGTCCGAGGACGGGAAGCCGGAATCGACCATCGCCGGCATCAGCTCGCGCAGCAGCATCAACGTCCCGGCGCGATTGCGGTTGTGCGCCTCGTCGCCCATGTGCAGCATCTGCGCCATGATCGACTTGACGTCGACGGGGCCGTGCGCGCGTACCGCCGCCTGCAGCATCGGCCCGAGGACGTCGGCCATCCAGCGCAGCCGGGTCAGCACGTCGGGGGAGTAGGCGCCGTAGCGCAGCACCCTGCCCAACCCTTCGTTGAGGGAGCAGTACGCCAAGGCTCCGCTCGCCGGATCCTCCAGCACGAACAACCACATCGACGCCGACACCACCCCGGCCATCGGACCGACGGCGCGGGCGTGGTGGCACGGCGCGATGTGGAAGTCGCCGGCGTCGAAGAAGGTGGCGGCCTGCGACGGATCGTCGACCAGACCCTCGAATGCCGCCGCGCCCAGCAGCGCGCCCCGCAGTGGCCCGGACGTCCGCTGCCACTCGATCGGCGGGCCGGCGTGCAGGAAGTCGGTGCGAGCGAGTCCGAGCGCGTCACCCGCCGGCATCACGTCGACGAGCACTGCGCGCGCTTCGGTCATGCACCGGACCGCCTCCGCGTTCGCGGCGGCACGGCGCGGGTCGGCCATCACCTGCGCCAGGTCGCCGGCGCTGCCGTTCATCGGCGGGCGCCAATCGACGCGGGTCACCTGCGCGGCCTGCGCCTCGGCGGCGTCGGCCAGCACGTCGATGCCCGCCGTGATGATGGACGGCTCAGTCATGCGCGACCAGTCCACACGCGAATCGGGCGGCCTGGGCGTTCGAGGCGAAGACATGTGCCCCGGCGTGGCGCAGCGCGCTCGCCTGGCGGCCGAGGTCCTGCGGGTCGTGCCGGGTGCCGATCAGGCTCGCGACGACGGGGGCGCGCGAGGCGGCGATCAGCGGGCCGAGCTCGGCGGACGGGTCGGGTTGCGCACCGTAGCCGAGCACGACGTCGAGCACGATCGCGGCCGTGCGCGGGTCCGCCGCGGCGGCGGCGAGGCGTTCCAGGCGAAGGGACGCGTCGATCATCGGATGCGGGCGGCCGGCGGTCAGGGCGTCATCGCCGAAGTCGATCATCTCGTGCGGCACGCCGCGTTCGTGGGCGATCAATGCCGCCTCGTCGCACAGCGTGCCACCTGCGAACAGCCCGCGTAGCACGCCCGGTCGCGGGTCGATGGCCCGGCCCGGCCAGGTCGGCCAGCGCGGCAGCGGGTAACCCAGTACGGAAAGGACGTCCTCGGCGGCGGCGGTCAGATCCGTCTCGCCGACGAACGCGAACCGCACCGGGGTGGATGTCGTCGCCTCCCGGATCCGGCGGGCGACGTGCGGGTCGGGCACCTTGGACACGACCACGATCAGCTCGGTCGCGGGATCCGCGTCGAGCCGCTCGATGGCGGTCAGGGTGGAGTGTCCGCCCACTGCCGCCGACAGGTCACGCCCCCCGACGCCCAGCGCGGCGCTGATGCCGACGCCGCCGGCGTCCAGCAGGCACATGAGCTGCTGGCATCCGGTGCCGGACGCGGCCACGATGCCGACCGGCCCGGGCTGCACCGCGTTCGCAAAGCCCAGCCCTACGCCGCCCACCACGGCCGTACCGCAGTCCGGGCCCATCACCAGGCGGCCCAGCTCGCCGGCAACCCGTTTCAGCACGATCTCCTGAGCGATCGGCACATTGTCCGAGAAGATCATCACGTCGCAGCCCGCGTCGAGCGCGTCCATCGCCTCGGTGAACGCGTGCTGGCCCGGCACCGAGATCAGGGCCAGGCCTGGCCGGTGGCGCGCGGCTGCGCCCACGGTGCGCGGCGCCGGCTGCTCGGTGCTCGCCGGGGTGGTCGCGGGTTGCGGGGCGAGCGCCTGCTCGGCCGCGGCCAGGGCGGCCCGTAGCCCTGCTTGGTCGGCCACCCGAAGTGCGACGAGCAGCGCGTCCGGCGAGGCTCCGTCCGGCGCGGCGAAGCCCATGCCGCGGGCCAGCTCGATGTTCAGCGGCGTCGCCATGGCGACCAGGGCGGCGTCCACCCCGTCGGCGCGTTGCAGCCGCTGGCTGACCTGCATGAGCGTCACCGAATCTGCATACGCCCCGGTACGGAGCTCGACGTGATCGATCACTGGCTTACGCCGCGAGGGCAGCGGCCACGACCCCGGAGGCGAGCGCGGCACCCGAGGTGTGGCCCACCGCGAAGAGCTCGGCGAGCGCGGGGTCAAGGGGCCGGCGCCCGTCGAGCGCGTCCAGCAGCCCGTGCACCTGGGGGATTGCCTCGCCGGCAGCGGCGTGCCGTAGCAGTGCCGCAGACAGCGTGGTGGTGCGCGACGCGGCCTCGGCGTCGACGAGTGCGCGCACGTCGTCTGCCGGGACGCCGTACGCGGCGGCACCGGCGAGGTAGCCGGCCAGCACGTCGTCGCCTTGTGGCGTGAGCCCGTCGCCGCGACCGAGCAGCCGGCTCGGGCGGGACAGGTCGGCCGGATCGACAGCGGCCTGCGCGGCTCGCACCCGGTCCGGAAGCGGCGCCGGGCGCCGCCCCACCGATGTGGAGACGACCCGCCCGGGCCGGATCGCGATGGGCCCGAAGCGCAGTGCACCGTCGCCCATAACGGCGTCGCCGGGCAGGTCGAGCTCCCTGGCCGCTACGGCCAACCCGCAAGGCATGCGCACCGCGTCACGGCCCAGGACGGCAATAACTCCGAACGCGTGCGGCACAGCGACATACACCGCGGACGGGAATCGTCCGAGCACCCGGCCACGACATGGCGGCCCGGACAGCGCTTGCCACATGCGTATCGGCACGGAGGCACGGAAGGCGACGGCGGGCGTGGTCGTCACCGTCGCCATTCCGGTCCTCCGGCCGTCCCTACCCCCCAAAGGTCCGCGAGCCAGATGTCCGCGGCCTGATGCGCACAGTACTCATCGCGGGTACCGTCTGCCGATGGTTACAGTTGCCAACGATCGGGCCGAAGCGATGCGAGATATGCCAGCACGGCGGGCGCTCTATGGGCTTCCGGTCCGGGCGCTGGTGCACCTGCCCAGCCTGCGCGGCACCCGCGTGCTCGCCGGCGCCGACGGCCTGGACCGCGAGGTGCGCAGGGTGAACGTCATGGAGGTGCCCGACATCCTGCCGTGGGTCAAGCCGCACGAGTTGCTGCTGACCACGTGGTTCCCATTGCGCGCGGTGGGCGGCATCCGCGACGAGGCGGCGCTGTGCAAGCTGATCACGGACCTGGACAAGCGGCGGCTGGCCGCGATCGCGATCAAGCTGGGCCGCTACATCGACGAGGTGCCCGCTGCGGTGTTGCAGGTCGCCGACCGGATCGGCATGCCGATCTTGCGGGTCCCGGACGGGGTCGCGTTCGACGACGTGATCACCGACGTGTTCACTGAGCTCGTCGACCGGCAGTCCGGAGCGCTGAGCCGGGCGGACGAGCTGCACCGCGCGCTCGCCGCCATCGTGCTAGAAGGCGGCGACCTGCCGCAGATCGCCGAAGAGGTGGCACGCCTGCTCGACGCATGCGTGCTGATCTGCACGCCCGATGGCCGCATCCAGGCTGAGGGCGGCAACCGCGAGGCGTTCGCCGCGCTGCCCCTTTTCGACCCGACCGGCCGACTCCGGGTGGAACAGCTGCGGCTCGGCGTGCACCGACCACCCGATGGGCGGCCCGGCGAGCTCGCCATGGCGTCGATCATCGCGGGCGGCACCGACCACGGCCGCATCGCAGCGTTCTGCCCCGGCGCATTGCCGCCGCCGGGCATCCAGGCGCTGGAGCGTGCCGCGACCGTCGCCGCACTCGCGATCACCAAGCAGCTTGCGGTGGCCGCCGTCGAAGGCAAGTACCGCGGCGACTTCCTGCGTGAGGTGCTCACCGGCGGCGCCGGCGATCCGGCAGCCGTGGTCGAGCACTGCGCGTCGCTCGGCTGGGACGTCGACCGGCCGATGGTGATCGTGGTTGCCGAGCTCGATCCGGACGACCCGCAGCGGCCCATCCCGCCGCCGCCCGTCGCCCTGCGCTCGCCGCAGGAGCGCTTCGCCGGCGCGTGGCTGCAGGTGGTACGCGCCCGCGACAAGGCAGCCCCCGTCGTCGGGTTCAGCTCCGAGGTAGTGGCACTGCTGCCCGTCAGCACCGAGCCCGACGGCGCGGCCAAGGCCGTCGACGCGACGGTCACCGCGGTGGCCGGGGACCGGGGCGGCGGCCGTCGCTCCTTCTGCGCCGGGGTGAGCCGCCTCGTCGTGGACGCCGCCCGCATCCCCGAGGCCTACGCCGAGGCGCGCAGAGCGGTCGCGGTGGGCCGGCGGGTACATGGACGGGGCAGCGTCTCGCACTTCGACTCGCTGGGCGTGCACCGGCTGCTCTCACTCGTGCCGGACGCCGCCGAGCTGCGCTCGTTCGCCGCCGAGACGCTGGGCGACCTGGCTCGCGACACCCCCGAGGCGGCCGACCTGCGGCACACGCTGCAGACGCTGCTCGACACCAACCTCAACGTCGCCGAGACCGCCCGCATCCTGCACTTCCACTACAACACGCTGCGATACCGCATCAGCAAGCTCGAACGCATGGTCGGCGCCTTCACGACCGATCCGGCGCTGCGCCTGGATGTCGCCCTCGCCCTGCAAGTGATCGAGATGCGCGGGATCTGATGCGGGCTTGGAGCAGCCGGTCGAGTCGTCGATAACCCATGCCGACCTGTTGTGACGGGAGGGGCTCGGAGAGAATGAGCGCTCGCGCGAAGAGCAGGGGGTCGCCGTGAAGCCGCCGTCGTTCGAGTACTCGCGGGTGTCGTCGCTCGACGAGGCGCTCGGGTTGCTGGACGAGCTGGGCGATGACGCGAAGGTGCTGGCCGGCGGGCAGAGCCTGATGCCGCTGCTGTCCATGCGGCTGGCGGCGCCGCGGCACCTGATCGACATCAACCGGCTCTCCGAGCTGGCGTACGTCCGGACGTCCGCCGACGGCGTACGCGTAGGCGCGACGGCACGGCACGCCGACCTGGAACGCGATCCCGACGCCGCTCGCGTCCAGCCCCTGCTGCGGCAAGCGGCGCGGCTGATCGCCCACCCGACGATCCGCAACCGCGGCACCGTTGTGGGCAGCCTCGTCCACGCCGACCCGGCCGCAGAGTTGCCGGCGGTGCTGGCCCTGCTCGACGGCACGGTGCGGGTGGCATCAGTGCGCGGCACGCGCGAGATCGCGGCGCGCGAGTTCTTCGTCGGGACGCTCGAGTCAGCGCTGCGGCCCGGAGAGCTCGCCGTCGAGGCCTTCTTCCCGGCGCTGCCGCCGGGTGCGCGCACGTCGATCGTCGAGGTGGCGCGCCGGCACGGCGACTACGCATTGTGCGGCGTGGGTGCGGTGCGCTCGGAGGAGCGCGCACGGGTGGCGCTGCTGTCCGTGGCGCCGACCCCGCTCGTACTCGACGTGCCGGATGTGGCTGATGCAGCCGAGTTCGCCCGCGCGTCCATCCGTCCCACGCCGGACATCCACGCCTCTGCCGAGTACCGCCGCCACCTGGCCGGCGTGCTCACCGAGCGGGCTCTGCGGGATGCCGCATGAACGTCCGGCTGATCGTCAACGACGTGCCGTACGACGCTGACGTGCCGCCGCGACGGCTGCTGTCCGATTGCCTGCGCCACGACCTGCGCCTGACCGGCACGCACGTGGGCTGCGAGCACGGCGTCTGCGGCGCATGCACGGTGCTGCTGGACGGCCGCCCGGTGCGCTCTTGCCTGCTACTGGCGGTCAGCGTTGACGGCCAGGAGATCACCACCGTCGAGGGCCTCGCGGACGACGGCACGTTGTCCCCGGTGCAGCAGGCATTTGCCGACTGCCATGGACTCCAGTGCGGCTTCTGCACGCCTGGGTTCCTGACCACGATCACCGCAGGCCTGCGCGACAACCCGCACCCGACCGAGGACGAAGCCCGCGAGATGATCGCCGGCAACCTGTGCCGGTGCACGGGCTACCAGAACATCGTCGCCGCGATCATGAAAGCGGCCGGGCCATGACGCAGATGTTCGGAGCACCGATCCCGCGTCGGGAGGACCGCCGCTTCCTCACCGGCGACGCCGCATTCCTCGACGACCTGGGCCACGACGCGCTGGCTGTCGCGCTTGTCCGCTCGCCGCACGCGCACGCCCGCGTCGTCGACATCGACGTGTCCGAGGCGCTCGATGTGGACGGGTTGGTCGCGATCTACACCTATGACGACCTCACCGGTGCGCTGGCCGAGCCGCTCCCGCTGCTCATCCCGCATCCGGCGCTCACCCACGGGCGCACCGCATACGCCCTGGCCCGGGACGAGGTCAACCACGTCGGCGAGCCGATCGCCATGGTGGTTGCCGAGGACCGCTACCTCGCAGAGGACGCTGCCGAGCGAATTGCGGTCACCTACGAGCCACTGCCCGCCGTGGTGGGCATCGAGGCGGCGCGGCGCGCAGACCACCTCGTCCACGATGACGTCCCCGGCAACGTCGGCGCGAACGATACGCAGGCGTACGGCGACGTGGCTGTCGCGCTCGCGCACGCACCGCGTCGGCTCAGCCTGGACCTTGCCGTGGAGCGGTCGGCCTCCACTCCGCTCGAGACGCGGGGCGTGCTGGCGGAGTGGGACACCGAGTCCGGGCGACTGCGCATCTGGTCGTCCACCCAGACCTCGACGGGCTTGCGCGCTGCTGTCGCCGCGAAGCTCGGCCTCGACCTGACGAACGTCGAGGTGATCACTCCGGACATCG
>JBPYES010000410.1:0-7291 GCA_051984825.1 Jatrophihabitantaceae bacterium | reverse complement strand
TGATGTCCGTCGGGTCGGATGGTGACATAGGGACGACCTTCTCCGCGAAGGTCACCATGTGCTCGCTCCAGGTATACACATCGCCGTCGGCGATGACGGGCCGTCCGTGAAGGGTGGCGCCGGTGGGTTTCGAAACAGGCAATCCACTAATGGGAATCCGGGGAACCCAAGTAGAGATGACGTGATCGCCTTCTTTTACGTGCGTGACTTCCTTCTGTGTAACGACACCGCTGCCTTCATGGCCGAGACCCATTGGCCTAGGCATCTCGGGGTTGCGCAACTGATGGAGCTGGGAATAGCAAACACCGCTCGCAAAGTTGCGGACCGTGACTTGGTTCGGACCAGGATCCGGTAGGTCGATTTCCTAGATCACCAACGGGCCTGCAGCTTCAACCTGTATGGCGGCCTTGCTCTTCATTGACCGTCTCCTTCAATCGATCGACCACTTCCCCATAATCTATGACGCGTGGCCTGGACGAACCCTTAGCCCCGAGGGATGAATCGCGATCAGGCCACCTCACTCGTCACGGCTGTAGGTGCCGCGCAGACATGCCCTCGACGTCCAGTAGCTGTGACCTGCGTCACGTTCGGCGCTGGGTCGTGGTATTCGCCGCCGTAGTCGGTGCGGTATACCAATTCGCCATGACGGTGCTGGCCGCGATCGTGGTGATCGGCACCCTGGCGGCGATGACGTCAGGGAAGGTGCCGCCGGTGCTCGCCCTAGCCACGGGCCTGGCGATCGGCGGGATCTTCCGCCTCGCGCCGGTGCCAGCGCTGTTCGCCGGGCTGAGCAACGAGGGAGTCATCACCGTTGCCGGCATGCTCGTCATCGCGAAGGGTGTTGTGCACACCGGGATCGTCGCTCGTGCGACTTCGCGTCTGCTGGCGCCGGTGACCAGTGCCGGTCAGGCGTTGAGCCGGATGATCGTGCCCGTCGGCGTTGCCTCGGCGCTGATCAATACCACGCCACTGGTTGCAATGTTGATACCAGCGAGTAAGCAGCTCCAGCAGACCAACAACGTTCCCGCCCGACGGGTGCTACTTCCGATCGCGCACGCCACCACGCTCGCTGGATCGGTGACGCTGATCGGCACCAGTTCGAACCTGCTCATCGCCGGAATTGCCGCCGACTCCGGCGTCAAGGTCAGCATGCTGTCATTCGCACAGGTGGCCTTGCCGGTGTGCCTGGTCGGCTGGGTGCTGCTGCTGCTCGCCTCCCCGCGCATGCTGCCGGGGGAGGCGCCGGTTGCAGCGGCTGCCATGGAGTGGCGAGTCGAGCTACCGATTGCGGCCGCAGCGATCAGTATCGGTAGACGTCCGGCCGATATCGGCATCGAGCGGACCCAGGAGTACGTGCTCGACGCGATCGTGCGCGATGAGACCACACTGCCGAGCACCGAGAGCATCGAAGCCGGCGACGTGTTGGTCTTCTCAGCCAGCGAGAGGGGGGTGAGAGCGCTCTGGCAAAGCCCGCGGTTCGGCCAGTTGTCCCAACGCCTCTACGCGGTCTCGGTGGACGTCGGCGAGCACGGAACGTTGCACGACCTGGAGGACGACGAGATCCACGTGATCGCGGCACAGACCTCCAAGCCGCTCAGCCGCACAACCGCCCTGCCCGGCGCTACGGTCTTCGTCACCTGCCCGAGCGCCAGGGCCCTTGCCCGGCATGATGCCTTCACGGTGTGGGTGGACGCGGCGGGGCGGGCCCCGCAACCCGCCAAGACCGGAACCGCGCTGGCCATCGTGGCGGCGGTCGTCGTGGCAGCATCGTTCGGCCTGGCACCGGTGGCACTTGTCGCGTTGGCGGGTGCACTGCTCACGGTGCTCGCCGGCGTGCTGACCCCAAGGTCAGCAGCGCGAGCGCTGGATTGGAACGTCCTGTTCATCCTGGCCGGATCGGTAGGGTTGGCAGCCATCGTCGTCCACAGCGGATTGGACGGCGTCCTGGCCCGCACGATCGAGCGGGTCGCCGGAGGCAACCTGGCCTTGGTGGTGATCGTGTTCGCTGTTACCACAGCGATCATGACCAACCTGGTTACCAACGCCGCCGCCGCGTCAATCCTCACCCCGGTTGCGCTCGGGATCGCCCCCACGCTGGGAATGGACCCGGTGACATTGCTCGCGCTGATCGCAACATGCATCTCGTTCACCTTCCTCAATCCCTTCAGCCACCAGAGCAACCTGATGGTGATGGAACCGGGGGGCTACAGCACGCGCACCTTCGCCAGATTCGGGACACCGCTTATCGCCGTGTGTCTGGCTGCAGCCATCGCCGTGGCCTGGGCGCTGCTCACTCACCGTTAGCGCGTTGACGATCAGCGATCCTGTCGCACGTTTTGTGGTAGTTGTCGCCGCCCGCGAATAATGAAACCCCCGGATTTCGGGGGCTTCAGACTTGTGGCGGGTGTTGGGTTCGAACCAACGTAGGCTGAGCCGGCGGTTTTACAGACCGCTCCCTTTGACCACTCGGGCAACCCGCCGTGGGCTTTCAGTGTGTCACCGGTGCCCCGGCGACGGCACGCACACTACCTGACGCGAGCGCCGCGTCGGTCACCATATCGGGGCTCCGCTACCGTCGTGACGACACCGCATCCAGGAGGATCGTCATCGTGGCCGACTCATCGTTCGACGTGGTCAGCAAGATCGATCGCCAGGAGGCCGACAACGCGCTCAACCAGGCGTCGAAAGAGCTCACGCAACGCTTCGACTTCCGCGGGACCAACGCGTCGATCGCGTGGTCCGGCGAGTTCGGCGTGACGATCAGAGCGGACACCGAAGAGCGCGCCAAGGCAGCGCTGGACGTCTTCAAGGACAAGCTCGTCAAGCGGGCCATCTCGCTGAAGGCACTCGACGCCGGTGAGCCCCGGGCGTCCGGCAAGCAGCACGTGATCACCGCGACGCTGAAGCACGGTATCGACCAGGACCACGCGAAGAAGATCACAAAGCTGCTCAGGGACGAGGCGCCGAAGGGCGTGCAGGCGCAGATCCAGGGCGAACAGCTGCGAGTGTCCAGCAAGAAGAAGGACGACCTTCAGGCGGTCATCGCATTGCTCAAGGGCGCCGATCTCGACGTCGCGCTGCAGTTCGTGAACTACCGATGAAGGGGATCATCCTCGCCGGCGGTGCCGGCACCAGGCTGCACCCGATCACGCGTGCGGTCAGCAAGCAGCTCCTGCCGGTCTACGACAAGCCAATGATCTACTACCCGCTCTCCACGCTGATGCTGGCCGGCATCCGCGACATCCTGGTGATCACGACTCCACACGACCAGGACCAGTTCACCAGGCTGCTCGAAGACGGCAGCGCGCTCGGCATCTCGATCAGCTACGCGGTACAGCCGGAACCGAACGGTCTGGCCGAGGCGTTCCTCATCGGCCGTGAGCACATCGGCGCCGATTCAGCGGCCCTCGTTCTGGGCGACAACATCTTCTACGGGCAGGGGCTCGGTAGACGGCTCACCGACGCCGCCGGTCTACAGGACGGCTGCGTACTGTTCGGGTACCGAGTGCGCGATCCACACCGCTACGGCGTCGCCGAAGCGTCCCCCGACGGCGTGCTGATGTCGATCGAAGAGAAGCCGGCAAATCCCAAGTCGAACCTCGCGGTCACCGGCCTCTACTTCTACGACAACGAGGTTGTGGAGATCGCAAGGACACTGCAGCCGTCGGCGCGCGGTGAACTCGAGATCACCGACCTGAACAACGTCTACGTCAAGAACGGCACAGCACGACTGGTCGACCTGGGCCGAGGCACGGCGTGGCTCGACACGGGCACCCATGACTCGATGCTCGAGGCCGGCCAATTCGTCCAGGTGCTCGAGCACCGGCAGGGGGTGCGCATCGCCTGCATCGAGGAGGTCGCGCTCCGCCAAGGGTTTATCGACGCGGCACAGGCATACCGGCTCGGCGAAGCGCTGGCGAAGTCCGGCTACGGCCAGTACGTCATGGACGTCGCACGCGACCTCGGCTGACCCGTTCCGCTGACGCGGCGCCTGAACGCCTACTGCCAAAAGCGCGGGTCGTCCTTTGCCATCGCCTCGAGCCGGGCGATGCGCTTGTCCATCGGCGGGTGCGTGGAGAACAGGTTGGCCATGCCCTGCCCGCGGAACGGGTTGGCGATCATCATGTGGCTCGTAGTGACGAGCGACGGCTCCTGCGGCAACGGCAGCGCCTGCGTTCCCCGCTGCAGCTTGCGCAGCGCGCTCGCCAAGGCCAGCGGGTCGTTCGAGAGCGCCGCGCCGGAAGCGTCCGCCTGATACTCGCGGGAGCGGCTGATCGCCATCTGAATGAGTCCCGCGGCAAGCGGCCCCAGCAGCAGCATGATCAGCCCGGCGAACGGGTTGCGGTCCCGATCTCCACCGCCGAAGAAGAACGCCAGGTTCGCCACGTAGGTGATCGCCGCCGCGATGGTGCCCGCGACCGATGAGATCAGGATGTCGCGGTTATAGACGTGGCTGAGCTCGTGGCCGAGCACAGCGCGCAGCTCGCGGCGGTCGAGGATTTTCAGGATGCCCTCGGTGCAGCACACCGCTGCGTGACGGGGGTTGCGTCCGGTGGCGAACGCGTTCGGCTGATCGGTCGGCGAGATGTAGAGCCGTGGCATCGGCTGGTGCGCCGAGCTGGCGAGCTCGCGGACGATCGAGTACATCACCGGCTGCTCGGCCTCGCTGACGGGGCGGGCCCGCATGGATCGCAGCGCGATCTTGTCCGAGTAGAAGTAGCTGAACCCGTTCATCGCAACCGCGAGGATGACGCCGATGACGAGGCCGCGGGAACCGCCGAGCGCTCCGCCCAGGATCACGAGCAATGCCGAGAGGGCGCCGAGCAGGACGGCAGTCTTCAGGCCGTTAGTTACGCTGTGCATGCTCAGCTAACGAACAACTCTGCCCCCCGCGTTCCCGGGGGTATAAGCCGGGACGAGCTAGCTGCTGGCCGTCACGACGTCCAGCGGAAGGACGCCATCAGGGCCTCGATCCGCTGGCGCACCTCGACGGTGTCGCCGTCCATGGTGAACTCAGCCAGCAGCGCGAGCCGGCCGTCCGGCGACGGCACCAGATAGCGCACTGACCGGTCGTCGCCGTCGGCATCGATCACCTCGGCGGCGACGCAATCAAACGCCGGTGACACCGCCGGCGGCGCGTCGTCGTCCAGCAGGCCGACGGTCAGCACAGCGCTGGCCGAGGACAAGTCGCCCGGTCCGATCACCGCCGTGCTCAGCAACGCGAGCAGGGGAGCGCCGGCGATCTCCTCCGGGATGCCAGCCTCACCGGGGGTGACCACGAGCCAATCGCGGCAATCCATTTGGAATGCGGGCAAGACAAGATCGCCCTGCATCATTCAGCTCCTCTGCTCTGCCCCTCGACGTAACAGGTCACGATGTGGATGCCGGCCCCCCAGTCGCCATGCTTTCTCATTCATCGCGTACCCATCACTGCCCTTTGCCGAAATGCGCGGACCAATTCGAACGATCCCGACAGAACGTTCCAGATGATCCCGATTCCTGGCCCCGCGCGCCATGCGCAATGACCAACGTTGTCATGTCATGGCCCGCTCAGGCTATCGAGGATGTCGGACACCCGGAACCGGTCTCACACGGCAACAACAGGACTGACCTCAGGTGTCCACGGTTATACCGGGCATCCGGCGCCGGAGTGGACAACTCGCACCGCAGATATCACCCTGGCAACTTCGGCAACAACGCCTCTTACGTCGGGGAATTCCGGTGCCATGAACGTGATCACCGCGCACCCGCTCGGTGCGCAGATGAAATACGTAACGAGCAGGGTTGACATGTTTCGCGAGTCGCCTGCGGCTTCGCGGCGCAGGTGCGCGACGATCGGGGTGCCGTCGAGGTCGCCGAACGCAACCGCCTCGCCGTCGGCTTCGAGCGCCGCGTAGAGCGCGTCGCCTGCGATGATCACGTCGAGGAGGAACACACCGCCGCATATCGCCACGGGCAGCATCTCGTCGCCGGGTCGTAGCAACGCGAGGCTGGCCCCGCGTGCGACCAGCCAGATCGACAGGGCATCGACTGGTTCGGTCAGCTCGAGACAGCGCCAACCCTCTGGCAGTTCGACGTCGATGCGGGACGGCAACGTCACGGCACCGGCACCGGACCTGGTAGTCGGCGCCGAACAACGTCCACGGCGGAGTTCAACTCGGCCGTCGCCGGACGGCCGAGCGGGCCGAGCACGACGCTGAAGCCTGTCGCCTCGGCGGCCTCCGGCCAGTCGCCGCGCCGGTTGTCGTACGTGTCGCGGCCGACCGAACTCACGTTGACGACAGCGTCCTGCAGCCGCCAATTTCCCGCCAGCGTCGGCCACATCGCGTCCTTGTCCGGCCGGAGCCTGGTGTCCTTGATGTCGCGGGCAGCATCGACAAGGCCCGGCTTCGCGTCGGCGACGAACGACCTCCCGAATGCCTCGGCGCCGCTCCGGGCCGCAGCGAGCACACCGGCGTCCTTGAGCTCGCGACCCGCTTCTACAGCCTGGCTGCCTGGTCTCATGATCGGCACCGAACCGAGGGCGTCGAACACGAGGTCACCGGCACTCGCCGGCTCGTGGTACGCGGTCGCGCGCCCGACGTCGGTGCCGAACTTGGCGAGCGAGCAGACGCTCGACACCTCGAGCAAGAGGATCGCCGCGGCGGCCAGGCGATCGTGACGAGCGCGAGCGCCCCGGAGACGCTCGCCAAGATGCCGGCGTAGCGCGATGCCACGTCCAGCGCCACATGCACCCCGTGCGCGTTGTGCAGCGCGTCGTCATCGACGCGTTCGATCGCGTGCTCGCAACGCGTTGCCGAGTCGACCCAGTCGTTGTAGGCGGCTCGGAAGCGGCGGGCCGCCGCCTCGCAGTCGGCGACACCTGGCGCCGTGAGTGCCTTCGTGGCCGCGGCCGCCATCGCCCGGCGATGCGCCTCCAGCGCGGCCTGCACCCCGGCCCGCGCGCTGTCGATGACCGCCTGGTGGCCGTCCAGGGCCACGGCGTACTCGCGCAGCGCCCGCGCATAGCCGTCATAGCGTCCGGGCACCTGGTCGTAGTGCGCCCGCCGGGCGTCCAGGAGGAGGCGCCGGAATCCCACTGCCGCGTCACCGGTCCACACCCCGGCGGTGCAGGCGATGGCGTCGAGCTTGGCCAGTGCGTCGCGCAGCGCTTGCGCGCGCCGGCCGAGCAGCCGGGCCGCGGTGTAGAACTCCGCCGAGCACCCGGGTGGCCGCGGCGGATCGGCGTTCAGGCAGGCCTGGGCCGCGGCGTGGCCGTCACCCGGCAGTTCGAGGTGCCGGTACCACTTGA
>JBPYES010000409.1:0-3854 GCA_051984825.1 Jatrophihabitantaceae bacterium | reverse complement strand
CCCATACCTCGCGGGTGGCCTTGGAACGGTTGAACGTGATGAAGTGAATGCCCGGCGCGCCCTCGTCGAGCAGCCGCTGCGCCAGCGCCGAGCACTTCTCGATGCCCAGCGCGCGCACCGCCTTGGGATCGTCCGCCACCGCCGCGAACTCGGCCGCCAGCGCCGGCGGGAACGGCGCGCCGGACAGCTGTTCGGAGCGCTCGATCGTGCGCATCGTCGTGACGGGCATGATGCCGGCGATGATCGGCACCTCGCCGCCGGCATCCACGACCCGGTCACGCAGCCGCAGATATTCGTCGGCGTCGAAGAACATCTGGGTGACCGCGTAGTCCGCACCGGCCCGGCATTTCTCCACGAACCGCGCGGTGTCCGCCTCGATCGTGGCCGACCGGGGATGCTTGTATGGGAAGGCGGCGACGCCGACGCTGAAGTCGCCGTGTGCGCACAGCAGCTCGACCAGCTCGCAGGCGTAGCTGAGCCCCTCGGGGTGCTTGATCCACTCCCCCATCGGATCGCCCGGAGGGTCGCCGCGAATGGCCAGCATGTTCACCACGCCGACGTCGGCAAACCGGCCGATGATCGCCCGCAGCTCGGCCACCGAGTGGTTGACCGCCGTCAAGTGGGCGACCGGCAGCAGCGTCGTGTCGGACGCGATCTGCTCGACTATCTCGATCGTGTGGTCGCGGGTGGTGCCGCCCGCGCCGTAGGTGACTGACACGAACGACGGGTGCAGCGGTTCGAGTTCTCGGATGGTCTGCCAGAGCAGCCGGTCGTCCTCAGGCGTCTTCGGCGGAAAGAACTCGAAGGAGAACGTGCGCTGACCAGCAGCCAGCACGTCCCGCACCGTTCGCAACATGCCGATCAGCGTAGTGTCCGCGCTGTGATCGACCTCGGCAGCGTTGTCACGCGGGTCGACGCGGAACTGGCCACCTTCTTCGACGCGCGCGCCGCCCGGCTGGCCGAGCTCGGCGACGATCTGAGCACGCTGGCCGAGATCGCGCGCAGCTTCGTGCTGGACGGGGGCAAGCGGCTGCGCCCGATGTTCGCCTACTGCGGCTGGCGCTGCGTGCGGGGCTCGTCCGGCGACACGCCGATGATCACCGCGGCGGCCAGCTTGGAGCTGCTGCACGGTTGCGCGTTGATCCATGACGACGTGATGGACGGCTCGGGCACCCGCCGTGGCCGCCCGTCGGTACACACGGCCTTCGCCGCGATGCATTCCCGCGGCTCGTTCACCGGGGACGCGCGGGTATTCGGGACAGCCGCGGCGATCGTCGTCGGTGACTTGCTGCTGTCGTGGGCCGACGCGATGTTCGCCGCCGCCAACTTCAGTCCCGCCGAGGGCCACCGGGCGCGAGCGGTCTACGACGACATGCGTCAGCAGGTCATGGCCGGCCAGTACCTGGACATGCTCGTGCAGGCCCGCGGCGACTTCTCGATCGAGGATGCGCAGCGCGTCGCGGAGTACAAGACCAGCAAGTACACCGTCGAGGGACCGCTGCAGTTCGGCGCGGGAGCTGCCGGCGCCTCCCCCGACGTCGTCGCGGCGTTACGCGGCTACGGCCTGCCTCTGGGCGAGGCCTTCCAGTTACGGGACGACGTGCTGGGCGTGTTCGGCGATCCGGGACGTACCGGCAAGCCGATCGGCGATGATCTGCGCGAAGGCAAGCGCACCATGCTGGTCGCGCTTGCTATGGACTCCGCCGGTCCCGCGCAGGCCGAGCTGCTACGCGCCGGGCTGGGCAATCGCGATCTCGACGAGGCGGGTGCCGCGGCACTGTGCGATGTGATCGTCGCGACCGGCGCGCTGGAGCGCGTCGAAGCCCGCATCGCCGAACGAGCGAGACGCGCCCGTGCGGCGCTGGACACGTCCGCCATCTCCGACGAGGCGCGCGGCGTGCTCGACGGGCTCGCGGTACGCGCCACCGAGCGGCACACGTGAGGGCCGTACCTGGGCGTACGGATCGTGTCATGGTCATCGGGGCGGGCCTTGGCGCGCTTGCGGCGGCGCTGCATCTCGCCGGAGCCGGCCGGGAAGTAACCGTACTGGAGCGTATGGACGTCCCGGGCGGGCATGCCGGCGTGTTGCGTGATCAGGGGTACACGTTCGATACCGGACCGACCGTCCTCACCGCGCCGTGGCTCGTCGCCGAGACGCTCGCCGCGGTCGGCGAGGAGATGACGCTTGACCTGCGCCGCCTCGACCCGGCCTATCGGGCACGGTTCGCCGACGGCTCGATGCTGAACGTGCACGCCGATGCCGACGCAATGGCGAGCGAGGTTGCGGCGTTGTGCGGGCCGCGCGAGGCCGACGGATATCGCCGCCTCGTCGCCTGGCTGCGCCAGCTCTACGACGTCGAGATGCCACACTTCATCGCCCGGAACCTGGACTCGCCACTCGCGCTACTCGGCCTGCCCCTGCTGCGGCTGATCGCCCTCGGCGGCTTCCGGCGGCTGGCGCCGAAGGTCGCGTCGTTCGTCCACGACGACCGGCTGCGGCGGCTGTTCACGTTCCAGTCGATGTATGCCGGGCTGGCACCGGGGCAAGCGCTCGCGCTGTACGGGGTGATCGCTTACCTGGACGCTGTCGCGGGCGTCTACTTTCCGATCGGCGGCGTGCACGCGGTGCCCCAGGCGCTGGCTGCCGCGGCCTCTCGGCACGGCGTCACCATACGGTACGGTATTGCGGCGCAACGCCTGGAGATCCGCGACGGACGCGCGGTAGCCGTGATCACGCAGTGCGGTGAACGCATTCCTGCCGACGTCGTCGTCGACAACGGCCCGCCCGATCGGCCGCGGACCCGCTACTCACCATCCTGTGTCGTGCTGTACGCCGGCGTACGGTCGCGCATCGCGGACGCCCACCACCTCATTTCGTTCGGCGCCGCCTGGCGATCGACGTTTGACGAGATCATTCGGCGCGGACGGCTAATGAGCGATCCGTCGTTCCTGCTCACCACGCCGACAGTGACCGATCCAGCCCTCGCTCCGCCGGGTGCCCACGCCCACTACCTGCTGTTTCCCGCGCCGAACCTGGCCCACCGCGTGCCGATCGACTGGGAGACGAGAGCTACGTCGTACGCCGAGCAAATGCTCGAGGCGGCCGGCATCGAGCCCGATGTGCTGCACATGACGACACCCGCGGACTGGGCCGCCCGGGGCTGCCCGGCGGGCACACCGTTCGGCGCCGCCCACACCGTGGCACAGACCGGTCCGTTCCGGCTGCCGACGCTGGACCGTCGTGTCGAGAACCTCGTGCGGTGCGGCGCGAACGTCCAGCCGGGCATCGGCGTGCCGATGGCGCTGGTGTCCGGACGGCTGGCTGCCGCGCGGGTTACCGGGGCTGCCACGATGGCGGCATGAGGCGTGCGCTGGTTGCAGCCGGCATAACGTCGCGCCATCTGGCCGAGGGCTACCGGTTGTGCCGCCAACTCAACGCCGCACACGGCAAGACGTACTACCTGGCCACACTGCTGCTGCCGCCGGCTAAGCGTCCGTACGTCCATGCCCTGTACGGGTTCGCGCGCTACGCGGACGACATCGTCGACAGCTTCGGCGCCGATCGCGCCGCACGGTTCGAGACATGGAGCGCCGACTTCCTCGCCGACCTCCAACTCGGCACGTCCACGGACCCGGTGTGCCGCGCGGTGATCGACACGATCGGCCGCTGGGACATCCCGCATTCGTACTTCGCCGACTTCCTCCGCGCGATGCGCGCGGACCTCACCGCGACGAGCTACCCGACACATGACGAGCTGGCCGCCTACATGTGGGGCTCGGCCGCGGTGATCGGCTTGGAGATGCTGCCGATCCTCGGGCGGGCCGACGCCAAGATCGGGCGGGAAGTGCTCGAG
>JBPYES010000408.1:0-6455 GCA_051984825.1 Jatrophihabitantaceae bacterium | reverse complement strand
CACCGGCCGCCTGCAGCGCGTCCACGCGCAGCACGCGCCGGGTGAGCGGCACGACGAGTGCGGCGAGTACGAGGTTGCCGGCCAGCGACGGCAGCAGCCCGTGCACTGCGCCGAGCGCGGTGCCGCCTGGCTCGTCCACCACCGTCAGCCCGAGCGTGGCGAACGCGCCGGCCACCGTGGCCGCGACCGCGGCGAGCATCGCCTGGCTGGCGACGCGCCGATGCGGTCCGACGCGCAGCCCGCAGCCGATGCCGAGCCCGAGCCAGCACAGCGCAAGCAGCCCGGCCGCATGAGCGGAGCCGAGGTCGGCGACGAGGCCCGTCACGAAGCCCAGGGACATGCCGGCCCCGGGGCCCAACTCCAGCGCGACCGCAGCGACGAGCACCGCCGGCAGGCTGAGCTGTGCGGTCAGGACCAGCGGAGCAATGAGCGTTGCCTGGAGCAGCAACGCGACGAGGATCGCGGTGGTCGCAGCGGCAAGACGCGCGGGTGTCATCGCGTCGCCTGGCTCTTCGCCCAGGCGCTCATCGTGCCGCCTCTGCCTGGGGCGGCGTCACGATCACGCCGACCAGATCCAGCGCGGTGGGCGACGCGGCGGGCCGCACGTGCGCGACGGTCGCTCCCTCGGCGGAGTTCCGCACGGACGTGACCGTTCCGACCGCCAGACCCGCCACGTACGTCGACTGCCCGGCCGGTCCCGTGATCAGCTGGTCGCCGACCGCGAGCTGTGCTGCAGGATCGAGCGGCGACACTAGGAATCCGCTCGTGCCCTGCCCGGTGGCCAGCACCAGCTCGCCGGTGCGCGTGTCCCGGGCACCGACTCCTGAGCCCGGGTCGGCGGCGAGCAACACCACGCACGTGGCCGCACTCGTGTGCAGGACACGGCCGACGAGGCCGACGCCGTCGGTAACGGTCTGTCCACTGTGGACACCGTTGTGGCTGCCGATGTTGAGGGTGACGGTCCAGTCGAAGCCCGAGCCCGGCCCGAGCGCGATCACCCGAGCGGGCACTGCGGTGCTCGGCAGCCTTGCGAGGGCGTCCCTCGTCGACGCGTCGGCGGCATCCTGCGCGAGGCGCGCCCGCAGCTGCGCGTTCTCGCTGCGCAGCCGGGCGATCGTGTCGCGGTTGCTTGCCGCGTGCGGCACACCCTGCACGAAACGTCGCGCCGGACCGAGTACCCCGTCGGTGCCGCGGTAGAGAGCGCCCAGTGCACCGCGCACGCCGCCGTGCGCGCCGCGCAGGCCCGAGCCGCTCAGGTCGATCGTCAGGAAAACCACGGCGACCGCAACGAGCATCGCGGCGGCCAAGCGCTGACGCCGGGTAAGGCGGCGCGCACGCCCGGGCCGCCGGGGAACCGTCACTGCTGCTGGCCCGCAGCGCTCGCGCTCATCGCCGCCGGCCGTCCACGACGACCTTGTGCAGCTGGGCGAAGTGCTCGACTACCGTGCCGGTGCCGAGCACCACCGAGTCGAGCGGCCGTTCCGCGACGAGCACAGGGATGCCGAGCTCGTGCTGCAGCCGCGCATCCAGGCCACGCAGCAGCGCGCCGCCACCGGTAAGTACAGCTCCGCTGGAGACCAGGTCGCCGGCAAGCTCGGGCGGGCATCGATCGAGGGTGCCCTTGACCGCGGCCACGATGCGGGTTATCGGGGCGTCCATCGCCTTGCGCAGCTCGTCGCTTGCCACGGTGACGTTGCGCGGCAGGCCCGTGCCGATCTCCCGGCCCCGGATCTCTGCGCGCCTGACCCCGGCAACGGGGAATGCTGAGCCGACCGCGATCTTGAGCTGTTCGGCGGTACGTTCGCCGATCAGCAGCCCGAACTCAGCGCGCACGTGGTCCGCGATCGCTTCGTCGAGGGCGTTTCCTGCGACGCGGAGGCTTGCGGACGCGACGATGCCGCCCAGCGCGAGGATCGCGACCTCCGTCGTGCCGCCCCCGATGTCGATCACCATCGACCCGGACGGCTGGTTCACGGGCAGCCCGGCGCCTATCGCAGCCGCCATCGGCTCGGCGATGATGTGTACCCGGCGTGCCCCGGCCGCGTACGCCGACTCACTCACGGCGCGCTGCTCCACACCTGTGATGCCCGACGGCACGCACACCACGACGCGTGGCCCGGCGAACACCGACGGGCGGCGCAGCACCTTGCGCACGAAAAAGCGCAGCATCTCCGCGGTCGCGTCGTAGTCGGCCACCACGCCGTCCCGCAGCGGCTTGACGGCTCGGATGTTGCCGGGCGTCCGGCCGATCATCTGCTTGGCGTCCACGCCGACGGCTACGACGGCGTTGGTGTCTGTATCGACGGCGACCACGGACGGTTCGTTCAGCAGGATGCCCCGGCCACGCGCGTATACCAGCGTGTTCGCAGTCCCGAGGTCGACGGCGAGGTCGCTACCGAGCACGCTGACGCGTTGCCGCCGGGAGAGCAGCGCGAGCGGGGGAAACGCCACCAGCGGAACGCCTTTCGGGAAACGGGAAGCGGCTCGGGAACGGGAAGCGGCTCGGGAACGGGAAGCTGCTTGGCGATCGTATGGTTGTCGCCGCTTCTGGGCTGGTTGCGACGCGCGGTTGCATCACTACTGGTGTCGCGCTGTTGCGATCACGTAGTCGAGCAGGCCGCCACCCTGCGGTGACGGCCTGCTCTCGGACAGCCGGATGTATCGCCCTACGGGCGGATCACGGCCATGTACAGCGTCTGGTGGTACTGGGCGCTCGGGTTGGGGGGCGTCGAAGAGACGCACCACGCGACGTAGAGACGTCCGTGTGTCGCCGAACTGCCGGTGTAGTCACCCGGGAACTTGCCCCCGGCGACAGCCGCGTAGTTCAGGTCGGACAGCGGGCCGAGCGAGATCGGCGCGCCGAAGGGGGCGCCTCCGTGTGAGACCGACAGCTGTTGCTGCACGTACCGGCCGTTGTCGACGGTGGTGTCGCGAGTGCCGTAGGAGACGAATACCTCGCTGTGGTACGCGGTCACGTCCACGTTGACGCGATCCAGGCCGGGCTTGGGGCTGCGGCTGACGACGACAGGCGTCGACCAGTGCTGTCCGTCTGCCGACTGCGACATCTTGACCTGGTCGGGGGTCGCCGAGTCCCATGCGGTGTAGAGCTTGCCCGTTATGGGGTCGGCTGTCGCCGAAGGCAGGCAGCACCGGATGCCGGCCGGGCCCTCGCCGATGTCATGGGTGATCTGGACCTCGGCGCTCCACGTCTTGCCGCCGTCGTGCGAGGTCCGGGCAACCCACTGGTCGCCGACAGGAGCGTCAGGCGCTGCAGCAGCAGCACGGGCGGCCGCGACCCGATCGGCGTTGCCGTGGTGCCCGACGTTGCCCTCTGGGTCCTCGCCCATGCCGCCCACGCCGAAGTTCAGGTAGGCGTCGGTGATGGTGCCGTCGGGCTGGATCATCGCCTGCGAGTTCTGGGTGCCGACGTTCGTGGCGCTGACGTAGGTGGTGTCGCTCCAGGTCTGGCCCTTGTCGTCGGACCAACGCACCGCCTGCGGCGCCGACACGTAGTTGCCCGACGCGTCGAAGATGAACGGCGTCCAGAACTGGTAGAGCCGGCCGTAATGCGGGCTATCCGGCGCGTTGTCGACCACCAGGTAGTTCTTGTCGTCGGAGTAGTTGCACGTCGCGCTGTAGTGCGCGAGCACCGGGGTACCGAACGTCTGACCGCCGTTGGTCGAGCGAGTCACGTAGACGCCGCTCTGGCAGTCGAGGTTCACCGGCAGGATCGACAGGTACACGCTGCCGTCCGGGCCCCACGCCACGATCGGGTCCGAGGCACGGTCCCACGTGCCACCCGCCGACTTGGTGATGCCCTGCACCGGCTGGTGATGCCAGGTCTGCCCGCCGTCGTGTGTCCACGCGTAGGTGATGTCGACGGCGCCGCCGTCCGGATAACGGCCGTCGTGAGCGACCGCGACCGCCCAGTCCGGGTTGGTCGGCGAGACCTCAACATCCGGCTCGACGAGTGTGTCCGGTTCGGAATATGACACGGGCGGAATGTCCTGTTGGGCGATCTGCCCGACGTGCAGCACGGTCAGGTGCGGCGGGGGTGCCGCGACCGCCGGCGCGGTCGCGACGACAGTCGCCACCGCGGCGATGGTGATAACGATGGGGATCCGTCGCATAAAGACGCCTCCTCGGTTTGGGGGAACCGACACAGCTACCCTTGCACATTTATCGCAAGTCAGGAAACCACAGCTTAATTTCGCGATCAGCCGACTCGACCGAATCAGAGCCGTGCACGACGTTCTGGACGACCCGGACGCCCCAATCACGGCCGAGGTCGCCGCGGATGGTGCCGGGTGCTGCCGCGGTCGGCTCGGTGGCACCGGCCAGGGCGCGGAAGCCCTCCACCACCCGGTTGCCCTCGGCAACGAACGCGACGACCGGACCGGACGACATGAACGCGACGAGCGGCTCGTAGAACGGCTTGCCCACGTGCTCGGCGTAGTGCTCGCCGAGCAACTCGGTGCTGGGCACCCGCATGTCGAGCGCGACGACGCGGTAGCCCTTCGCTTCGACGCGCCGCAACACCTCGCCGGCAAGCCCACGGGCCACGCCGTCCGGCTTGACGAGGACCAGGGTGCGCTCGCGATCGCTCATGCGCGGCAGCCTCTCAGGAGACAAGCATCCGAACGCCGCCGGGGGTGCCGACCAGCTCGTGACGCAAGTTCAGCAGGTACAGCCACACCCCGACGAATATTGCGGCCACGATGAAGAACGCGTGCGTCCACAGGCCGATCAGCAGCAGGGGCACGTGCATGCCCGAGCCCAGGCCGATGCCCCACCGGCGCCGCTGCATCGCCGCGACCGCCACGAGCAACGCGGCGAACCCGAGCAGCAGTCCAGTTTTGAGGCCGCCGAGTCCGGTTGTCTTGGCGAGTGCGCGCGGGACGAGAAGCACGCTGAACGCCTCGAGGCACAGCACAGCGGCCAGCGCGCGACGGGTGGCGCGGTCGACGTTCGCCCGGCGCTGCTCGTCGTCGGTCATTTCGCACCGAGCATGGTGCGCGCCTCGCCGGCGGTGATCACCGATCCGGTGATGAGCACGCCCGCTCCGGCCAGCACGCCGTCATCGCTCTCCTCGGCGAGACGCACCGCCGCCTCGATCGCATCGTCCAGGCGCGGCTCGACGGTAACCCGCTCGGCGCCGAAGACCTGCACTGCGGCGGCCCCCAGCTCGTCTGCGGGCAGCGCGCGCAGCGACGAGTTCTGCGTAACCACGACCTCGTCGAGCACCGGCTCGAGAATGCGCAGGATCCCGAGCGCGTCCTTGTCCGCCAGGATGCCGACCACGCCGACGAGGCGGCGGAAGTCGAACTCTTCGGCCAGCGCGGCCACGCTGGCCGACGTGCCGTGCGGATTGTGCGCGGCGTCAACGATCACCGTCGGGGCCACGCGCACCACCTCGAGGCGTCCCGGCGAGCGCACCGAGGCGAACACGTCGCGCACCGTGCCGACGTCGAGCGGACCGGAGGCCGCACCGGCACCGAAGAAAGCCTCGACGGCGGCGAGGGCCAGCACCGCGTTCTGCGCCTGGAACGCCCCGTGCAGCGGCAGGAACACCTCGTCGTAGACACCGCCCAGCCCCTGCAGCGTCAGCACCTGCCCGCCAACGGCCACGCGCCGATCGAGCACACCGAACTCGGCGCCTTCGCGGGCGACCGTCGCATCCACCTCCGCCACCCGGCGCAGCAGCGCGGCGGCAGCGTCGTCCTGCTGCGCGGCGAGGATCGCGGTCGCTCCGGGCTTGATGATTCCCGCCTTCTCGGCGGCGATCTGCGCCCGGGTCGTGCCGAGCAGCTGGGTGTGGTCGAGGTCGATCGGGGTGACCACGGCGACCTCGGCGTCGATCACGTTCGTCGCGTCCCAGACGCCGCCGAGGCCGACCTCGACCACGGCGACGTCGACCGGGGCGTCGGCGAAGATCGAATACGCCAGCGCGACCATCACCTCGAAGAAGCTGAGCTTGACGTCGAACTGCCCGTCGACGAGGTCGAGGAAGGGCACCAGTTCGCGATATGCCTCGACAAACGTGCGCGCACTGACAGGTTCGCCGTCGACGACGATGCGCTCGGTGATCTGCGACAGGTGCGGGCTGGTGAAGCGGCCGGTGCGCAGCCCGAACCCGCGCAGCAGCTCATCGATCATGCGGGCAGTGCTGGTCTTGCCGTTCGTGCCGGTGAGGTGGATGGAGCGGTACGCCTGCTGTGGATCGCCGAGCAACTCGACGAGCGCCGCTATCCGCTCCTTGGTGGGGTTCATGCGGCCCTCGCCCCACCGGCCGGTTATGTCGAGTTCGGCCATGCGCAGCAGGTCCGCATAACGCTGCGCCTCGGTCACTGCCACGTCACCCGAGTTTACGGAGGCTCAGGACGGCAACGCGGCGAGCGTCGCTTCGATCCGGGCGATGTCGGCTTCGGCCGCCGCTAGTCGGCCGCGGTGCTTGT
>JBPYES010000407.1:0-9108 GCA_051984825.1 Jatrophihabitantaceae bacterium | reverse complement strand
GACGATGTCGGTGCCCCGCAGGGCGACCATCGTGCCCGAGTCACCAGCGTGCACGGCGTCGACGGCGTGCAGCCCGAAGCGGGTGGCCAGCACCCGGTCGAACGCGGTGGGCGTCCCACCCCGCTGGATGTGCCCCAGCACCGTGGTGCGCGCCTCCTTGCCCGTGCGCTTCTCGATCTCCGACGCCAGCCAGTCGCCGATGCCGCCCAGACGCACGTGCCCGAACGCGTCGAGGCCCTTGTCCATGTGGATGTTTTCGCCGCTGTCCGGCACCGCCCCCTCAGCGGCCACGATGATCGGCGCGTAGTGCGACTGGAACCGGCTCTCGACGTACGCACAGACCCGTTCGATCGAGAACGGCTGCTCCGGGATGAGGATCACATTGGCGCCGCCGGCCATGCCGGCGTGCAGGGCAATCCATCCGGCGTGCCGGCCCATGACCTCGACGATCAGCGCGCGGTGATGCGACTCCGCCGTGGTGTGCAGCCGGTCGATCGCCTCCATGGCGATGTTGACGGCGGTATCGAAGCCGAATGTGTAGTCCGTGGCGTTGAGGTCGTTATCAATCGTCTTCGGGACGCCGACCACGTTGACGCCGAACTCAGCGAGCCGCGTCGCCACGCCGAGGGTGTCCTCGCCGCCGATCGCGATCAGGGCTTCGATGCCGAGCTCGTGCAGGTTGGCTCGGATGCGGTCGACGCCGCCGTCGACCTTCAGCGGATTGGTGCGTGACGTGCCCAGGATGGTGCCGCCGCGGGGCAGGATGCCGCGTACCTCAGGGATGCCGAGCGGCCCGGCCAGGCCCTCGAGCGGCCCCTTCCACCCATCGCGGAAGCCGACGAACTCGTACCCGTACACGCCGATGCCCTTGCGCACCACGGCACGGATCACGGCGTTCAGCCCGGGGCAGTCACCGCCACCGGTGAGCACTCCGACGCGCATGCCAGCTCCTCTCGTTGCGCAGCCGCAGCGAGCCTAGCCTGGCGACGTCACGGCCTGGATCGCCCGCCAGCGCTCGAGGTTGTGCCGGGCGTCGACAAGAGCGTCGTGCTGGTCGTCCGGCGGCTCAGGCAGCAGGGGGCAGCCGGCGTACTCCCATCGCTGACGCAGTTCGTGGGTGAAGCGCGGGATCTGCCTGGGCAGTGCGCGCATGTCCCCCCACAGCTGAACCAGCGCCACGTGGTCGTAGGCGGACATCCACGCCCACAGCTCGATCTGCTCCCCGGGGGCGGTCAGGAACGCGAGCACGTCAGCGCGGATCTGTTCCCGGCTACGCCATACCGGGTCGGCGGGCGGCGGCAACTGCGCCAGCACATTGCGGCGTACCCACGCGATCGCCCGGCTGGCGTCGAACTCCGTCGAGACCGCGTAGAACTCACGGCCGGTCTCGTCCACCATCCCGATCGAGACGAGGTCGATCGTGCGTCCGTCCTCGATGAACTCGCAGTCGTAGAAGAACCGCACTGGTCAGCTGGCTTGCTTGGTGGGGACGCGATCGGCGGCTTCCCGGACCTCGGGGCGCGCGCCGAACGCGGGGCCACGACCCTGAGTGGCCTTCACCTTGGCCGCATAGACGTCGACGTACTCCTGCCCGGAGAGCAGCATCAGCTCGTACATGATCTCGTCGGTCATGGAGCGCTCCACGAACCGGTCACCGGCCATGCCTTCGTAGCGCGAGAAGTCCAGGGGCTTGCCGAACCGCACGCCGGGACGCGGGCGCAGTCGCGGAAAGCGCCGGCCCGTCGGCTGAATTTTGTCGGTATTAACCATAACGCACGGAATTACTGGCACAGCTGCTTCCAATGCCATGCGCGCGACGCCGGTCTTGCCCCGGTAAAGGCGGCCGTCCGGCGAGCGGGTGCCCTCGGGGTAGATGCCGAGCAGCTTGCCTTCGCGCAGCACGCGCACGCCTGTGGTGAGTGCCGCGCGGGCGGCATCAGGATCGTCGCGATCGATCGGCACCTGGCCGACCCCAGAGAAGAAGACGCGGGAGACCCAGCCGCGCAGCCCCGGAGTAGTGAAGTACTCAGCCTTGGCCAGGAACGTGACCTTGCGCGGCACCATCACCGGCATGAAGAACGAGTCGGAGAACGAAAGGTGGTTGCTGGCCAGAATGGCGGCGCCGTGTCGCGGGATGTTCTCGCGGCCTTCGGTCCACGGCCGCCAGATCAGTCGCAGGAACGGACCGATGAAGACGAACTTCATCAGCCAATAACCCACCCGCGCCTCCCTTCGAAACCCCCTGTCCCGTCCTGAGCAGACAGTAGTGCCACCGTGTCGCTGGGTCCACCAGCGCGCAGGCTCGCCGAAGCCGGGCGTCGCCGGGCATGATGGAGCGTCGCGTGCCGAATCGAGGTGAAGCATGATCGTCCTGCCTGGTGCGGAGCCGTATTCCGCCGACCGAGGGCCGGTCGGCGTGCTGCTCAGCCACGGCTTCACGGCCACGCCGCGCAGCGTGCGGCCGTGGGCCGAGTACCTCGCCGCAGCCGGCTGCACGGTGCGGCTACCGCGGCTGCCGGGGCACGGCACCACGTGGCAGGACGCGAACAGCACCTCGTGGCAGGACTGGTACGGCGAGATCCGCCAGGCGTACCGGCAGCTGCAGGCTCGTTGCGAGACGATCTTCGCCGCCGGGCTGTCGATGGGCGGCACGCTCGTCACGCGCCTGGCCGAGGAGGAGGGCGATGGGCTTGCCGGGCTGATCCTGGTGAACCCGTCGTTTGCCACGGAGCGCTTCGACGCCAGGTTCGCGCGATACATCTGCTGGCTGGTCCGGTCACGACCCGGCCTCGGCAGCGACATCAAGGCGCCGCACGAGGACACACTCGGCTACGACCGCACCCCGGTGCGCGCGTTCGCATCGCTGCAGCGGCTGTGGCGTGTCGTGCTCGCCGATCTGCACCGGGTCACCGCGCCAGTGCTGATGTTCCGAAGCGTCGAGGACCACGTGGTCGAACCACTGTCCGGCGCACTGTTGCTGCGCGGTGCCACGTCGACGTCGGTGCGCGAGGTGCTGCTCGAGAACAGCTACCACGTCGCCACCATGGACCACGACGCGCCGCTGATCTTCGAGGGCAGCCTGGCGTTCATCCGTGAACACGCCGACCTGGTGAGCCGGGCATCGTGACGTACGACCCGCACTCCGCCCGGCACGGCAACGGCCTCTCGGCCGACACCTACGTGCCGTTGGCCGACGTCGAACCGGACATCGCCGAGCAGTTGCTGGTTGCGCTTCGCAGGGTACGCATCCCGGCGTACGTCGAGCCGATCACCGCTGCGCCGCTGCGCCGGCTGTTCGTCGCCTCAGCCGATCGCGCCGACGCGCGCACCGTGGTCGAAGCCGCGACCCGCGGGCCGCTGACACCGCTCGATCCGCTCGAAGGCGTCGACACGGACGCGGAGTTCGACGCCCTGGTCGGCGATTGGGACACCGACACGATCAACGCCGTGCGTGCGGCCGAGCGCGACCTGACTCGCGAGGACTCCGACTGGCGGGCCCGGCTGGAACCGGGCTTCTCGAATGCGTCGACCGCCGATGACGAGGAGCACTACGTTCCGCCGGCGCCACCCCCGCTCCCTCGCCTGGCGGCCGCCACGATCTTGGCACTCGTCGTGCTTGTGGGGTCGATCGTCGTGCTCGCGGTCGGCAGCCAGTTCGGCCTCGACAGCGACGTGGCGTTCCTGCTCGGGGTGGGCGGCATCCTCACCGGCTCCGGGATGCTGATCATGCGGTTGCGCGCCCGTCCCCCCGAGGACGACGACGGCGACGACGGCGCCATCGTCTGAGCTTCGGTGGCCTCCGGCGACGGAAACAAGATCACTACGCAACGTTTGCCGACACGTCACCTCACAGAGGGGTAACGGACACGTGCCGCGCGCACCCTCGGCCACGAGGAGGTGGCGCGACATGGTTACCGCGGAGGAGACGGTCTTCATCCTCTGGTGCCGGTTGACCGGGAACGACCCGACGGAGTTCGGCGACGAGGAGCGCGAAGCGTTTCTTGCCCGGCCGCAGGTACCTGACCTCGCGGCAACCCCCTATCCCGTGCTGCTCGACGCCGGGATTACCGCGGCGCGGCGCGGTTCGCTGCCACTCGAACGCTGGCTGGGCGCGGTACGCACGGTGCGGCCCACCGTCGGGGCATAACCCGGCACGCTCGGAGCATCACCCGCATAGCATGTGTGCATGCCGCCGCCCCTGATTCCCGTCCCATACGCCCCGGTATGACGGCGCCCGTCCAGCAGCAACTCGCCCGACCTGCCATCGTCACCGTGGACGACGATCCCGGGGTTTCCCGGGCCGTCGCGCGAGATCTACGCCGCCGCTACGGCGAGCACTACCGCATCGTCCGCGCCGACTCGGGCGCCGACGCACTCGACGCCCTGCGCGAGATGAAGCTGCGCGGCGAGCTGGTCGCGATCATCCTTGCCGACTACCGAATGCCGCAGATGAGCGGCATCGAGTTTCTCGAGCAGGCCATGGACCTCTACCCCACCACGCGGCGGGTACTTCTCACCGCGTACGCCGACACCGGCGCCGCCATAGACGCGATCAACATCGTCGACCTGGACCACTACCTGCTCAAACCGTGGGATCCGCCCGAGGAGAAGCTCTACCCCGTCGTCGACTCGTTGCTCGAGGCATGGCAAGCGTCCGATCACCGCCCGGTCCCCGAGACGAAGGTCGTCGGGCATCGCTGGTCGGCCCGGTCGTCGGAGATCCGCGAGTTCCTGGCCCGCAACCAGGTCCCGTACCGGTGGTACCTGAGCGACGAGCCCGAGGGTGAGCGGCTGCTCGCCGCCGCCGGCGCGGACGACCGGCGACTGCCTCTTGTGATCACGCCGGACGGGGAGGCGCTGGTCGAGCCCAACGACACGGAACTAGCGAGCCACGTAGGGCTCGCCACCCGTCCGTCGTCGGACTTCTACGACCTGGTCGTGATCGGCGGCGGTCCGGCCGGACTCGGCGCCGCCGTGTACGGCGCATCCGAGGGGTTGCGCACCGTGCTGGTCGAGCGCACCGCCACCGGCGGGCAGGCCGGGCAGAGTTCGCGTATCGACAACTACCTGGGCTTTCCGGACGGCGTGTCCGGGGCGCAGCTTACCGACCGGGCGCGCCGCCAGGCGTTGCGCTTCGGCGCCGAGCTGATCACCACCCGCGAGGTCGTCGGGCTCGCAGCCTGCGGCTCGGCGCGCACCGTCACATTCGCCGACGGCACCACGCTCGATGCCCACACGGTCATCCTCGCCACCGGCGTGAGCTATAGGCAGCTGACGGCGCCGGGATGCGAAGACCTCACCGGCCGCGGCGTGTTCTACGGCTCGGCGCTGACCGAGGCGGCCAGCTGCGCGGGCCGTGACGTGTACATCGTCGGCGGCGCGAACTCGGCGGGCCAGGCGGCGGTGTACCTCGCGCGCCAAGCCCGTTCAGTGACGCTGGTCGTGCGCGGCAAGACGCTCGAAGAGTCGATGTCGTACTACCTGACACAGCAGATCGCGACCATCGACAACATCACCGTACGGACATGTACGGAGGTGGTCGGCGCGCACGGCACCGAGCACCTGGAGGAGCTGACCCTCCGCGACAACGTCACCGGAGCCACGGAAATAGTCCCTACGAAGTGGCTGTTCGTCTTTATCGGAGCGGTGCCGCACACCGACTGGCTGGGCGGCGTGGTCGCCCGCGACCAGAACGGATTCGTGATCGCCGGCCCGGACCTCATGGTCGACGGATCGCCGCCGGGCTGGACGCTCGACCGGCCGCCCTACCACCTCGAGACGAACGTGCCGGGTGTGTTCGTCGCCGGCGACGCCCGCGCTGAGTCGGCCAAGCGAGTCGCCTCCGCGGTCGGCGAGGGCGCCATGGCCGTCATGCTCGTCCACCGTTACCTGGAGCGTCTATGACCGAGTACCTGCCCTGCGACCGGGACGAGCTGCGTTCACTGTTCCTGTTCGAGAAGCTCTCCGACGAGCAGCTGGACTGGCTGTGCCGCGAGGGCCACGTGATCATCGTTGAGCCGGGGCTGGTTTATCAGCAGGGTGATCCCGCCACCTGCTTCTACGTGATGATCGAAGGCGCTGTGGTGCTCTCGCAGCGGGTCGGCGCCGACGACGTCGAGGTCAATCGCACCGACCAGCCCGGCGTCTACGCGGGTGCGTGGCAGGCCTATATGGGTGAGCGCGCACCGAAGACGTACAACAACACGCTGCGCGCCCTTGCGCCGTCGCGGTTCTTCGAGCTCGACGCGGACACGTTCGGGCAGATGATGCACGACTGGTTCCCGATGGCGCTGCATCTGCTCGAAGGGCTGTTCTTCGGCATCCGCAACACCCAGGCCGCCGTCGGGCAGCGCGAGCGGCTGCTCGCGCTTGGATCGCTGTCGGCGGGGCTGACGCACGAGCTCAACAACCCCGCAGCCGCGGCGGTGCGCGCCACCGCGTCGCTTCGCGAACGGGTGGCCGGCATGCGGCACAAGCTCGCGCTGATCGCGAAAGGCCCGTACGACCGGGCCACGCTCGCCACGCTGATTCGGCTCCAGGAGGAGTCCGTCGAGCACGTGGCGAAGGCGCCGACGCTCACTCCGCTCGAGGCGTCAGACCGAGAGGACGAGCTGGGTGACTGGCTCGACACACACGGCATCGCCGGCGGCTGGGAGCTCGCCCCCACGTTCGTCCAGGCCGGGCTCGACGTCGCCTGGCTGGACCAGGTGGCCGGTACCGTCGGCGCCGCGACGCTGGAAGGCGCGATCCGCTGGCTGAACTACACGGTTGAGACCGAGATGCTGATGAACGAGATCGAGGACGCCACCGAGCGGATCTCCACACTCGTCGGCGCAGCAAAGCAGTACTCGCAGATGGACCGCGCACCGTACCGGGTTATCGATGTGCACGAGCTGCTCGACAGCACCCTGCTCATGTTGAGCCGCAAGATCGGCGACCGGATCAAGGTCGTCAAGGAATACGACCGCTCGCTGCCGTCCGTCCCGGCGTATGCCGCGGAGCTCAACCAGGTATGGACCAACCTCATCGACAACGCCGTCGCGGCGATGCAGGGCGAGGGCACGCTGACCGTCCGCACCGCACGCGACAACGACTTCCTGCTCGTCGAGATCTGCGACACCGGCCCAGGCGTGCCGGAGGATATCCGCGAGCGGATCTTCGAGCCGTTCTTCACCACCAAGCCGGTCGGCGATGGCACCGGCCTGGGCCTGGACATCTCCTGGCGCATCGTCGTCAACAAGCACCACGGCGATCTGCGCGTGGAGTCGGTGCCCGGCGACACCCGATTCCAGGTCCGCCTGCCGCTCATTCCGAACGAGGGCTGAGCTCGAACTCGACGAGCACCGGCCGGTGGTCGCTCGCCACCGTGACGTCCGGTGTGCCGATCACCTCGGCGGAGCGGATGCGCAGCGCCGGGTCGGCGAACACGCCGTCGATGCGTCGCTGCGGATGGCGCGCGCTGTATGTGAATCCGTCGCCGGCGGGGACGGCGTCCACCCGCCGCTCGGCGAGCAGCCGCCACGTCGCCGATTCGGGCACGTCGTTCACGTCTCCCGCCACGACGGTCGGCACCCCGTCCGGCGCCACCGCATGCAGTGCCGCATGCAGTTCACCCACGTGCCGCACCCGTGGCTCCTCGACCAGATCCAGGTGCGTGCCGGCGAGCGCGAAGCGTTCACCCGCCAGGCTCAAGACGGCGAGGGCCGCGCCGCGGCGGTGCAGCCCGCGGTCAGGAGTGAACAGCACATTGCGCGTCGACTCGACGGTGACGGCCGGTGACGCGAGCAGCAGGTTGGCCGCTGCGACGCGGCCGCCGGTCACGATGACCAGCCCGCTGCGGTGCGCCAGGCGCTCGCATTTCACGCGCCACAGCAAAAACCGTGGCGCCTCCTGGATCGCGGCGACGTCCGGCCGGCACGCGCGAATGACACGAGCGACCGCGGCGGCGTCGTCGCGCAACGAGCGGACGTTGTAGCTGAGCAGCCGCACCGGCTCAGACGCGGCGGCGGGCCAGGTCAGCGGCGCCGACCAGGCCGGCGTCTGGGCCCAGGTGCGCCAGCTTGACCTCGGCGACCGGGCGGAAGCCGCGGCCGGTGAGTGAGCGCTGGAACGTCTCGCGCGCCGGGACGATCAGCAGATCACCGGCCTCGGAGAGCCCGCCGCCGATCACGAACACCTCGGGATCGATGATCGCCGCAAGGTTGGCCAGGCCGCGGCCCAGCCACTGACCCATCGCCGTGTAAATCTCCACTGCTGCCGGGTCGCCCTCCCGCGCCGCCTGAGTCACGAGGGGGCCGGTCAGCGCGTCGGGATCGCCGCCGGCCAACTCCAACAGCCGGTGCGCCGCGACAGGCGAGATGTCGGCGAGCTCGCGGGCGTCGCGGGCAAGTGCTGTGCCGGACGCGTACATCTCCCAGCAGCCACGGTTACCGCAGGCGCAGCGGCGTCCCTCCGGGACGACCGTCATGTGCCCGTATTCGGTGCCCACGCCGTAGGCGCCCCGGTAGAGCACCCCGCTCACGACCAGCCCGCCGCCGATGCCAGTGCCGAGCGTCACGCAGACGACGACCCGCGCGCCCTGCGCAGCGCCGAAGCGGTATTCCGCCCAGGCTGCCGCGTTGGCGTCGTTCTCGACGGTGACCGGCTGGCCGATCCGGTCGGCCAGCGCGTCGCGCAGCGGCTCGTCGCGCCACGCGAGGTGCGGCGAGAACAACACAGTGGCCCGGTCGTTGCCGATCCAGCCGGCCGCGCCTATCCCTACAGCGATCACGTCATGCCGCTTGGCGAGGTCGTCGACGACCTCGGCGATCACCTGCTCCGTCTCGTCCACGTCGTGGCTGGGCGTGAGGCGGCGTTCGGTGTCGATCACCCGCCCGTCGTCGTCCACCACGCCGGCGGCGACCTTCGTCCCGCCGATGTCGACACCGATCGCCAGCGGCATCAGGGCTCGCCGCCCAGGTCGATGTGCTGGATGTGCTGCTGCGGCGGCGACCGGACGTCCGACCCGTCGAGCATTGCTCGCAGTGCGGCGACGATCGTTGCGATCTTCTCGTTGACGTCGGGGCGATCGCCGCGCAGCACCGCCACGAGTTGGCATATCGGGCACCA
>JBPYES010000406.1:0-14177 GCA_051984825.1 Jatrophihabitantaceae bacterium | reverse complement strand
GACTGGTGGCATCTCCCAGCAGCGCCGCGGCCAAGGCGCCCGATTCGGGTCCGAGCTCGGCGGGCGCGGCAAGCGTCTCGAAGCTGCCGTCCTCGGCGCGTTCGACGAGAAGCACGTCGAGCAGGCGAACGATCCCTGCCTCACGCAGCCGAGCGAACTCCGCCAGCACCTCTCCGGAGAACTTCGGCTGATCAAAGCCGACGACCAATACCTGCACGGGACCCATCACGTTCTCACCCGTGCCAGTATTCGGGCGTACTCCTCTTCGGTAACCACTCCAGCGGCGCGAAGACGCTGGAGCGCATCGATTGTCGGGTTATTAGCGGGCGGCTGCTGCGCAGGCTGCACCGGATGCGAAGCCGCATAGGCGTGCGCCGGCGTCAACCGTCCGCCGTAGTACGGAACGTTTCCGGTCATGCCAACACGCTGGAGCTGGCGGGGCACTAACAGCATCGGACCTCCCCCTACACGGTGATTCTCACACGACGCACCCGTGGCGCAGTATCCCCCGCCCGCGTTAAGCACGCACTTTGTCAGGTACGGCGCTCGTACCAGTTCAGCACCCGCAAGGCACGCAGCGTGTTCCACCTGCTGGGCCGGCCGTCGCCGTCCTCCATCGTGAAGTAGACGTCACCCGGATGCGTGTTATCCAGCAGCCACCTGCCGTCGGGTTGCCGCTTGGACCGAAGGAGCGTCACCGCTTCGGCCAGCCGCGGATCAGGGTCGCCTGCGGCAACGCTGAAGTACTCCAACCCGCGCAGCACGTCGTAGTGCCACCAGGCAGGAAAGGAGAACCGCAGCCAATCCAGGCGGATAACGTCGCCCGTGCTCAGCCGCCGAAACAGCCACCGGCGCAGCAGATACTCCTCGCCGCGGCGGCGCGCCGCGACCGAGTCCACCGTCCCGCCGGTCGCTCGCTCGTGCTCCAGCAGACCCTCGAGCACACAGATCGTGGTGTGGAACGACGAGCGCACCGACCCGTTCTCTGCCTCGCAATTCCAGCCACCGTCGGCGAGCTGCTCGCCGAGTAAGCGCTCGACGATGCCGTCGACGTCAGCACCGAAGTAGGCGCCGATGGCGACGGTCCGGCCATTGATGCACGGCTCAACCTCGCCCGCGAAGAACGCTTGCCCGGCATGCTCCCAACGGCAGTTATCCCGAACCAGAGCGATCGTCTTGCGCGCATCGTCGCAGTGCGCGTCGATACCGAAATCACGCAGCAGACCCAACACCGGAAGCGTCGACGTCCACGGCTGGCCGGCGCTGAAGTCGCCGCGGAAATCCTCCGGAAAGCACGCGCCCCCGGCCCACTGGCCGTCCTCGCCACGAGCGGCCAGCAGCTGCGCGCCCCACCCCTCGCCTGCGATCCGCGCCCGCTCGGCGGCAACCTCCTCCGGCGGCGCGTCGGTCAGGTCGCGCAACACCTGCCAGCGCAATGCCGGATCAGAATCAAGCAACCAGTCGACGACGGCCATTCGCGAACCGTAGCGCCTATCACGCAGTCGTTCCTGCTGCGCCGGCCGACCGTCAATGCGCTGACAATTGTGTGATCGCCGCGGGCGAGCGAGCAGGTAGGTTCGGACGATGGAGACCATCAATCTGGGTAAGGCGGATGGGCTGCCACCGGTGGATTGGGCTGCCGTCGTGGAGACGCTCACTGCTGGGACGGCGCCAGCTCCGGACGGGGTGAACTCCCGCACGACGTGGCTGACCACCGTCAACGAGGACGGCAGCCCGCATGTGACTCCGGTCGGTGCCGTTTGGGTGGACGGCACCTTCTGGTTCCAGACGGGCTCGGGTACGCGCAAGGGACGCAACGTCGCGCGCGATCCGCGGTGTTCGGTCGCGGTGTCGATTCGCGATGCGGACGTCGTGCTCGAGGGTGACGCGGCGCGGGTGACCGAGCCGACCGCAGTGGCACGCATTGCGAAAGTCTGGGCGGACAACGGTTGGCCGGCGGAGCCCGACGCGAGCGGGACGGGCATCACCGCCCCCTTCAACGCACCGTCGCAAGGACCGCCACCGTGGAACGTATATCGCATCGAACCACGGTCGGCGATCGTCACGGCTACGGCAGAGCCGGGTGGGCTGACTCGCTTCCGCTTCTGACGTCAGGAGATCGCAGCTTTCACCAGCTCGACGATCTTCTTCTCGACCACAGGGCTCCACGCCTGCAGCGCGTACGACACTGGCCACAGGTCCCCGTCGTCGAGATTGGCCGCGTCCTGGAAGCCCAAGGTCGAATACCGGTACTTGAACTTGCCGGAGTCCTGGAAGAAGACGACGACCTTGCCGTCGGCGTCCGCGTAGGCGGGCATCCCGTACCAGGTCTTCGGCATCAGGTCCGGGGCGTTCGCCGTGATGGTCACATGCACGCGCTCGGCGAGCGCCCGATCCTCGGGCGCCATCTTCGCGATGCCGTCGAGGACCGCTTGTAGTCCGTCGGCCTTCTTGGCACCCTTCTTGCCCTCGGCGCGCAGCTCCGCGGCGCGCTCCTGCATCGCCGCACGCTCCTCGGCACTGAAGCCGTGGGACTCGGTCTGGGAATTCTTCGCAGGCATTTTCACGCCACCTTTCAACGCTTGTCGGGCTCCACTCTGGGCCCTCTGAAGAAGAGGCTAGGCCCGGCAACACCCTGGCGCTTCTCGAATCCTGACCGGATCGAGGCTCCGGCCGAGTGCCGGTCTGCACATGTCAGCGAGCCAGCTCAGGTGACAAATCAGGGGTGGCTCCGGGGGATTCCTGATGGCTGCCGCCCGGCGACGGTTGAAGAGTGGTTGCATGACGCGCTCGCGCTTGGTTGGTTGCCTTGTTGTCGTGATGGCATGTGGCGCACTGGCCGCCTGTACAACCGCTCACGCGGCCCGCGCGCAGACACAAGGCGCGATCCCGGTGCCGGCCACTGCGGTCGTCGCTCGTGCAGGGAACGTCCACCTCACCGACTACACCAATAACGACAGCGCGACCTCAAGCGTCATCCTCACCGGAGCAGTGGGCGACTACGGCAGCGCCACACGCGAGGACGGCAAGGGGCAGCTTGATCTGGCCCTGTCTCGAGGCACCTTCCGCCTCGATGTTGCCGATCTCGACGCGCGCTTCCTCGCGCTGATGCGACACCTCTCGGTGAACCCGCACAGCTGCTCGGCCGACGCCACTGCGTCCGCACGTGTGCCGATCATGCGCGGCTCGGGCACGGGTGCGTACTCGAGGACCAGTGGCGCATTCGACCTGATCATGACTCTGGACGAGGTCTACCATCCCGGAGCCTGCAGTGAGACGGCTCCCTACCTTGCCCAGCAGATCGTCACGACCGGGTGGGGCAGCATCTCCGGCCGTTAACGCCCGCGCTCTATCGTTCGACGGTGGACATCAGCGACTCAGACGTGGCGATTGCGGCGGTGCAGAAAGGCTCGGCCATCGTGCGCGCCAAGTACGGCCGAGCGCTGGCGCGGTTCGACAAGTCACCGACCGACTTCGCCACCGCAGCCGACATCGAAGCCGAGGAAGCCATCCTCGAGACTCTGCGCGCAGCGCGGCCAGAAGACGCGCTGGTCGGCGAGGAGACCGGGCACCACGGGGCCGACGGTGCTCGACGCCGATGGCTGATCGACCCACTGTGCGGGACGTTGAACTACGCGGCGCACACGCCGCTGGTTGCGGTCAACACTGCACTGCAAGTCGATCGGCAGCTCGCAGCGGCCGCCTCTGCCGATCCGTTGGCCGAGGAGCTGTTCTGGACCGACGGAGATCGCGCCTTCCTCCGGCGCAGCAACATCGACGATGCCCTGCTGCCATCGGCAGGATCACGGCTGGTCGACCTCAACCTCGACGGACCGTTCCCTAACGCCGGCTCGTTCCGCGCGGTTCAGCTGCTCGCAAACCCACAGTTCGCGGAACACTTCCGCCCTCGCGTGGTCTCTACGACGCTGGCTCTCGCCTGGGTCGCAGCTGGACGCCGAGCCGCCTACGTAACGGACGGCGACATGCGCGACAACGTGCATTTCGCCGCCGGCATCGCGCTGTGCCAGGCTGCTGGCTGCGTGGTGACCGGCCTCCACGGCGAACCACCATTCACCGAAGCCGGAGGACTCCTCGCAGCCGCCGACCCCGCCACTCACAACACTCTGCTCAGACTGATCAAGCACCAGTGAAGGTAGGTTTCGTCGAATGGCATGTCGTATCAGTGAGCTCGTGCTCGGATGCCGCGACCCCGAGGTGCTGGCGCGATTCTGGTGCGAGGTCTTGGACTTCGTCGTGCTCGATCGCGAGGACGACGGCACGCTGGAGATCGGGCCCCGCGAAGGGTTCGGTGGTCCGCAGCCGACGATCATCCTCAGTCGCCGGGATGAGCCGGAGAAGGGGAAATCCCGGCTGCACATCGACGTCAACGCCACCGACCGCGATCAGGAGGCCGAGCTCGAACGCCTTCTGAAGCTTGGTGCGCGCCCGGCTGACATCGGCCAGACAGGCGAAGAGCCGTGGCATGTCCTGGCCGACCCCGAAGGCAACGTGTTCTGTCTGCTGAAGGCTCGCCTCGCCCCACTCTGACGACCGGTCATCGGAGCGATCGTCGTGCGGTGCTGGTGGTTAGCGACCAGACCGCGATGCCGATGATCAGGTTGATGAGTGCGGTGGTTATCTTCGGCGCCAGGTCGCCCTGTGCTCCGAACGGAGCCACGACACCGGCGAGCAGACACAGGCCGATGATCCAGCCGAAGAAGACAAACGGCGCAGGTGTCGCCAGTAATAGCCCATGTATTAATGCGGTCGCTAGCAATCCGAATCCAAAGGCTGCAAGGGCGTAGGTCGCGGTATTCGCGTTTCCCCAGGTACCAGAGCCTTTCGGCGCGAGGACGGGGATATGAAAAATCCCCCGCGTTATGAGGATTCCTACTATTGCGATCAGCGCAGCCACTGCCGCGGTCGCGGCGCCGCCGGCCCACAGCCGGCCGGCATCGACGCCAGGGCGTGACGCGTTGCCCTGCTGCCAATCGTCATACGCTTCCGGGCTTCGATCCGCAGTCATGCGCGGACCACCTCCAAGGTTGCACGGTCACGCCCCTCGGGGTGGACTAACTCCACCCCGAGGCGGGTAGACCCACGCAGACGGATCTGCATCCTCACGCGCGCACATTCTGCGCTTCGGTTCGCCGTGCTCGGCTATACCTGCGGCGCGAGCACCTTGTTCGGGTCGTGTACGACGACCGTGCCACCGATGTAGTCATGGATCGTACGGCGCTGTTTGAGCACCAGAAACATGATGAATGACGCGACGGCGATAATCGTCAATACACTCTCGACCAGTCGGCCGACGACCTCGCGCATCGCCATCCAGCCCCACGAAGCCACCCGGTTGGTCTCCGGTCGCCAACAGCGCATCCCGAGCACCTGGTAGGTCGGGGTCTGCCCGCGGCCCCAGACGATGAGCCCCCAGATTATGTACCCGATTGCGAGCGTCACGATGAACAACGCAAGCGAGAGGAACCAGGCGCCGATCCGGCGACCGTGCGAGGCGAGCTGGGTTCCGTTCGGCAACACCAATTCGGTCGACCGGTCGTAATACATGCCTGGTGGCACTTCACGCGGCTGGTCGTACCCGGCAAGCGGGGTTGGCGGCGCGGACGGGAGGCCGGCATACGTGCCCTGCTGCCCCGGATACGTCGGTGGCGGCGCTGCGGGATACCCGCCCTGTGGGTAGGGGCCGCCCTGTGGGTAGGACCCGCCGGGTGGTGGACCCTGCGGGGGAACCGCAGGCGGAGGTGGCGGTGGTTGCGGTGGATACGCAGGAGGGCTAGGCGGCGGCGGGTAGCCAGGCGGCTGACCCTGCGCGTCGCGCGGTGGCTCGCCAGGCGGTACTGGCGGAGTGGTCATTGGTTCCTCCTCAGGCGACTCAGCCGACGCCAGTCGCGCGTCGGCATCATCGCAGTCCCTCCCAGCCGCACCTGGGACCGACACGATTTCGGCGCTCGCGGCCAGGACGCCTACCCGCGTATCGTCCACCGCCGTCGCCGCGAACGCACGGATCTGGGTTGATGAGCCGGCCTCACGCCGAGTAGCTCCCAACCCAGATCCGGCAACGGAGTGACTATTCGGCGCGAAGCGCGAACGCCGTGCGGGTGCGGGCGGCCCAGGCAGCCGGCCCGAGCGCACCGACGACGGCGATTGCGAGGCCGGCCAGTGCGAGCAGGACGATCGCCCACGGGGCGTATACCGACAGCAGGGACGGGGGGATTCCGGAGTTCGCCGCGTGCGCCATGGCCGGGAGCACCTGGTCGTGGAGAAACACCCCGGCGGGGACCGCGACGATCCCGGCGACCAGGCCGACGAGGCCGACCGAACACACGATCATCGCGAGGGTCTGCCGCGGCGTCATGCCGAGCGCCTTGAACACTCCGATGTCGTGGGCACGTTCCCGGATTTGCAGGGCGACGGTGTTCAGCACGCCCAGGCCGGCGACGATCATGATCAGAACCGTCAGCATGCTGACCAACGTGACGACCGCGATGAGCTCCGTGTCTCCCCCGTTGCCCGCGCGCACCCAGTACGAGCTGCCGAGCCTTGCAGACAGCGAGTCGGCGTAGGCCTGCGCGTGGGTGCCCGGCTGGAGTGCGACAAAATACTGCTGGATTCCGACGCTTGGGTCCAGGGTGGCCAGTGTGGCAGGGCTCAGGTAGACGTCGACGTCATTGCCGGGCTTGAACACCTCTCCGACGATTCGCACCGTAGTTCGGTGCCCGCCGGCGCTGAGCGTGTAGGTCGAGCCGACCGAAGTGCCGGTGTCGGTGAGGAACAGCGTGTTCACAACAACCTCGGGGGCGTCTGATGACTGCGAGTACCAACGACCGCTGATCAGGGCGAGGCCGCTCCAGCTCGGGTTGCTGCCATAGGCGGTGAACGACACGTGATCGCCCAGCCCCGCCAGGCTGAGGTCATCGTCGCCTTCCGGAAGGTAGTGCCGCGTGCCGGGCTGGGCTGCCAGCGCCAAGGTCACAGCCCGCTGCTGGGCCGCGGTCATCCCGGCGGGTCCGGCCTTGCCGCCTCCGGGCGGGCCCGGGTGTGGGGTCGAACTGGACGGGACGGCCGATACCTGCACCGGCAGCGACGATGATTGCGTGGCGTCGGCAAATGCCCGGTCCAGCGAGGTTGCGAGCCCAGCCCCGAAGGTCACCGCCGCCGCCCCGAACACGATGGCCGCCGCCGTCACCAGCGTGCGCGCCGGCCGGGCAGCCGGCGCCGCCAGCCCGAGCGTGACCGCGCGCGGTGCCGAGGTCAGCCGGGCGAGCATCCGGTGCGCGAAGTAGCCGTGTGCTGGACGGGGCGCCCTACCGGTCGCGATCGCCTGCACGGCGCTCATCCGCCCGGCCCGCAGCGCCGGCAGCACCGCACCGATGGCGGTCAGCGCGAGGACCGCTAGCGGCACCGCGACGTCGACCCACAGCGGAATGCCGAGCACGCCCACCTCGTAGACCTGCGCGTTCTGCTGCAGCAGTGGGATGGCGAGCAGGTTCCCGCACACCGCCCCGGCCACGCAGCCGAGCAACGCAGGGACGGCGACCAGCAGCACGTATGAGGCAACCACCTGTGCAGGGGTGAAGCCGATCGACTTGAGTACGCCGATCCGGGTGGTGCCGGCGATCACTGCGCCGCTGACCACGTTGACCACGATGAACACCGAGATCACCAGCGCGATCACGCCGAAGGCGATGATGAACGGCACCCACGGCGCAATGTCGCTCTGCTCGGACTGCCGCACGCTGAGGTAGGACGCGGTGTCCAGAAGTGCCCCATGCGGCAGCGCTGCCCGTACCGCCGCAATGTGGGCGGCGACCGTGGCGGACGTGCCGGCGCTCGCGAACCGGTACAACATCTGCGCCTGCCCCGAACCCGAGCCGCCGAGCCGAGCGATCTCGGGCGGCAGCACCCAGGCTTGCGCCGTGTTGGTGACCGAGTTCGCGACGCCGACGACGGTCAGCTTCTGCGAACCGACCGTGATGGTCGACGACCCGACGTCGCCGGCGGCGTTCCGGGACAGCACGATCTGACCGTCGTTCTGCGGCCAGTGACCGCTATCCAGGGTGAGATCGTCGACCGGACCGCCGGGAGAAGACCGTCCCTCGATCTGCAGCGGATACGACCGGCTCCCGGAACCGCCGGGATCGGTGAGGCTCCCGGTGACCGACACCAGCCCGAAGGGCCCGGCCGCCGCGGTAACGCCGGGGAGCCGCGTCGTCGCCGCGAGCTGCGCAGGAGTCGCGACCGACGTGTCGACGGTCGCGGCAACGTGTGCGCCGTGCTGTGCTGAGAAGGCGTGGTCGAAGGGGCTGTGCGCGTCGACGAGCATGCCGACAGCGAGCGTGGCGGCGGCGGTTGCGGCCAACGCCACCAGGCCGATGATCACTGTTTGCAGCCGGCGGCCACCCAAGCCGCCACGCGCTGCGCGGATGACGGCGGTCATCGTCGTGCCACCAGGTCCGACGCGAGCCGCCCGTCGGCAAGCCCGATGACCCGATGTGTGTACCGGGCCGCCAGTTCCGGGTTGTGGGTGACGAGGATCAGCGTCTGCCCGGCGGAGTTCAGCTCCTGCAGCAGCGCGCCGATCTCGACCCCGGTGGCGCTGTCGACGGCTCCCGTCGGCTCATCTGCGAGCAGCACCGTCGGGCGGTTCACCAGCGCCCGGGCGATCGCGACCCGCTGCCGCTCCCCACCGGACAGCCGCGCCGGGTATGCGTCCCGGCGGTGCGCGATCCGCAGCGTCACCAGCAGTTCCTCGGCACGCTTCCGGGCGGCGCCCGCCCGCACGCCGGCGAGCTGGGCCGGAAGCAGCACGTTGTCCATGACAGTCATGTCGTCGAGCAGGTTGAAGAACTGGAAGATCATCCCGACATGCCGCCGCCGGAACCGGGCTACGCCGGTCTCGTTGAGCGTCTGCACCTGCTGGTCGCCGACGCGAACCGTGCCGCTGGTTGGCCGGTCCATCCCTGCGACGAGGTTGAGCAGGGTCGACTTGCCGCTGCCGGAGGGCCCCATGATGGCGACCGCTTCGCCGGCGGCGACCTCCAGGCTGACGTCTGCGACCGCCGGCGCTGCCCGGTCGTCATAGCGCTTCGTCACGTTCTCGAGCTGAATAAGTGCGTCCATGCCGGGGACCGTAGGTCCGCGGGGCCCGCCGCCGCGTCGCCCGCGATAACGAAACCCGCTACCGTATTCGGCTGATCTTCGCCTCCGCCGTCATCCCCCGGATGTACGCGATGTCGTCATAACGAACGATGCTCTCCGGCGCGCGGACGACGACAATGGCCGCGTGGGACGCGCTGCCGAGCTGCTCGCCGTCCTCCGGCGGAGCGAACCGCGAAGCGCACCGTCCGGGTGGGCGCTCACGCTGGACGCTGCCCTCGCGGTGGGTGTGGCCGCGGGCGCAATTCTCGAGGCGGAGCATTACACGACCGAGAGCCGCACCATCATCCCCAAACTCGCGATCTTGACCGGCCCGGTGTTGACGCACCACCTAGCCACAACAACGCTCATCGCGGCCGCGCTCACCGCGCTGCCGCTCGCAGTCCGCCGGCTGTACCCGATCACGGCCTGGCTTGTGATCGTCTTTGCCATCTTCGCCCTGCGCGGCTCCTACGTGCCCCCGCTTGCTTTCGGCACCGCGGTCTTCGCGGCGTACAGCGCGGTGGTGCACAGCCGGTACCGGAACCTGGCTATCGGCGCTGTGTTGGTTGTGACGCTGGCCGTCACGGTGACGTTCGCCGACACACTGCCGCCGTTTCCCGGCCGGCTCACGGCACTGTTCGCCATCGTGCCCGCGATGGCCGCCGGCATCGGCATCCGGGAATTGCACCAGCGCCTACGCGACTCCGCGGCGCGGCTGCGCCGAGCGACGGAGGAGCATGAGGCGGCGACTCGGCGCGCCATCGAGGCCGAGCGCGCCCGCATCGCCGGAGAGTTGCACGACGTGGTGACGCACAACGTCAGCGTGATGGTCGTCCAGGCCGGAGCGGCACGCACCGTGCTCACCAGCTCGCCGGACGAAGCCGAGCAGGCGCTGCTCGCCGTAGAGGCCAGCGGCCGGACCGCAATGGCCGACCTGCGGAACCTACTCGGACTGCTCAGCCCTTCCGGCGACGGTGTGGCCTTACGTCCGCAGCCTGGGCTGCACGAGCTCGACACGCTGATCGGCCGGGTGTCCGCCGCGGGGCTACCCGTGCAACTGCACGTCAGCGGGACGCCCCGGCAGCTGGCGCCCGGCGCCGACTTGGCCGCCTACCGCGTCATCCAGGAAGCTCTCACGAACGTGATGCGGCACGCCGGCCAGGCGGATACGTCGGTGGACGTCGAATGGGGCGACAAGCTGGTGATTGCGGTCAGCGACAACGGCAATGGGTGCGGCACCGGCGGTGGTGCGCCGGGGCGGGGGCTGCTCGGGCTGCGGGAACGACTGTCGCTCTACGGCGGTCAGCTGGACGCCGGGCCGCGGGCCGCGGGTGGCTGGCAGGTACGCGCCGTTATGCCGACGGGGTTGGTCGCATGAACGTGGTCATCGCCGACGATCAGGCGCTGGTGCGCGGTGGATTCAAGCTGATCCTCAACGCAGCCGGGATCGACGTCGTCGCAGAAGCAGCGGACGGCGCGCAGGCAGTCGCGGCCGTGCTGAAGCACCGGCCCGACGTGGTGCTCATGGACATCCGCATGCCGGAGCTGGACGGCATCGAAGCCACCCGGCGCATCCTGGCGGCCGGCCCGGCCATGAGCACCGTGCGCATCATCATCCTGACCACGTTCGACCTCGATCAGTACGTGTATGCGGCGCTGGCCGCGGGGGCCACCGGCTTTCTCCTCAAAGACGTCACCCCCGAGCACCTGGTAGCCGCCGTCCAGCTCGTACAGACCGGCGACGCCCTGCTCGCCCCGACCATCACTCGCCGGCTGGTCGAACGCTTCGCGCCGAGTTCCACCAAGGCGAGCGCGGCAACGGCCGGGTTGCCGGGCTCGCCCGGCTGCGACCTGACGAGCCTGACGCCACGGGAAAGGGAAGTGCTGGGTCTCGTCGCGCAGGGCCTGAGCAACGCCGAGATCGCGGGCACGCTCACGCTCAGCGAGGCGACGGTTAAAACCCACGTGGCAAGGGTGTTGACCAAGCTCGGGGTACGCGACCGAGTCCAAGCCGTCGTGCTCGCGTACGAGACCGGCGTGGTGTCGGCCGGCACGCCGTTCCTGCCTGACCCACCCACGACAACCCTCGCGGGGCAGCCGGCGAATCGTCCGAGCTGAAGCCCTGGTTGGTCCCCTCGATCACGCGGCCAGCTGGAACGGCGGGTACCTGTCGGTGACCAGCACGAAGGCGTAGGCCGCGACCCGGTTCTGCCAGCGAATCACGCCCTCGACGAAATCGAAGATCCCGCGCGGATAGCGGCCGGTGAACAGGATGGCGAACCAGCCGACGATCACGACGACGACGGCGGCGATCCACAGAAAGAACAAGACGATGTAGTGCGGTATGGCGAGGAACCACTTCACCAGAGGCATCCAGCGGATGAGATCCCGTTCCACGTCCGGGTACGGGTATTCCAGATGCACCGCTTGCTGGTCAGTGGTCGACGGGTATCGGTCGTCCATCAGGGCCAGGTAGATGCCCAGCCGGTTGGTGAACCGCTGCAGTTCCAGGTTCCAGTCGAACCACCATCGTGGGTACTTCTGCCGGAATAGGATCATCAACAGTGGCGCGAAGAACAGCAGACCGCCCGCGCCCGCCGCGACCTGCATGGTCTGCCCGCCGGATGACCACTGCCATGTCTCGTTGGAAACCGCGCCGAGAACGATGGCGATCGGGATCACCAGCACGATGCGAAACGCCGTGCTCATTCGGCTGAGCGGTCGATCGGGATAGTCGACGGAGAACTGCACCGGGTAACTGACCTGTTGCATCGCTGCCTCCTCGGAGTAAGCCGCTGGCACGGCGCGCCGCTGAGCGTCAGCTATGTGCGGCGGGAAGGCAGGTTAACCGAGTCCGTGTCTCAGGTCACTTTGACGGCGCCCGGACCCCTGGCTGCATATACAGCGAGGGGTCGTTGCGACGGTATTCAGTAGTCGGCGAGTACGGCTGGGGACGTGGTGCTGCGACTGGTGCGTGCCGTGTCGCCCTGGCGTGACGGCGCTCAGGTCGGCGACGTGCGACAAGAAAGGCAATGCCCAGCAGAAACCAAGCGGCGAGTAACGCGCCGAACACCAAAACCAGATAGAGGTGCCCGGTCCAGACCTCGTTGCCGACCCTCGCTCGGATCACGATGTTGCGATTCTGGAACGCCAGCCATACGGCGCAACCTGCCGAGCCGAGCAGCATCAGTACACCGGCGACACGCATCGGCAACACCTCCGTGCAAGCCTCCCCGTTGGCCTATTCCCCTCGGGCCGATGCACGAACCCACCAACCGCAAAGCCAGCGCCCTACGGAGTTCGGCTTTGCGCTCCGTGCGTGAACAACCAGCTACTCGTCGCTGGCCTCAGTCGGCGAATACGTCTTGCTGGCTTCAGCCGGCGAATACGTCGGCTGCGACGCCGACGGGTGCGCTGGTTCGGCGTCCGCAAATGCCATCGTGCCAGTGGCGTCCGCCGCCTGGGCAACTTGCGTGCCATCGGCACCCGGCCCGGAATCCGCGACGCTCTCCGCCTGGGCGACCCGCCGTTCGGCGATAGCCACGTCACGCAGACTCTGGACGGTAAGCCGCCCGAGCGCCGCGGCGGCAAAGAAGAGAATCAGCGCGCCGGTGGCGTAGAAGTAGGACAGTTCGATGAGCGCCTGGCGGCGAGTGCTCATTGCGGGGTCGGGCGTCCCGATGTTCATGTTGAGCACGTCGGTCAGCGACGGGCCGACGATCAGCCACGCGCCGCCCGCGATGCCGAGCCAGCTGCCGGCGATAGTGACGGCTCGGTTGGTGCTGCCGAGTAGCAGCAGGCCGCCGGCGAACGCGGCAGCTCCTGGCGCGACCTCGAACCAGCCGCGTGCGGCCGTCCAGTACCAGCTGGTGTCCGTAGCCGGCGTATAGGCGAAGTTGAAGTAAGGGCCGATAAACGGGACGAGTGCTGCCCAGGCACCGAGGACGACCAGCAACGCGCCACTCGTGGCACCGCGGGTCCACGGCACCCGCATCCTGCTCAGCTGGATGCCCCGATCAGAAACGGCGAACTTCGCGTCGTGTCCGATTGCGGTCATCACGGCCTTCCTGGTCAGTGGTGTCGGCCTTCCCTTGCGGGAAGGCCGACACCTCCAGGCACTTCAGCGGGTGCGGGGGGAGGGGTTCCCGCTGATGCGCCGCTTGTGGGGCGACGAGCCCGGATGTAGCTCGGGTGCGGACTTCGCCATGGCCCGGCTCGCCTCCGGAGTTGGGTAGGCAGAGCCGTATAGCGCGCGGCTGTCGCTGCCGCGGCCGGTGCGGCGTGGCCGCGTGCATGTCGTCGCCATGTCGTAATGAGAAGCGTCTGGCAGGGTCAGAGCGTTACATCCCCGCGTGAGCAGGTCTGCCGGCCCCCGCGGATACGGGCCTTCGGCGGCCCTATTCCTTGGTGATCAGATCGGCCGGAACGGGCTGGTCGTGGTTGAGGTCGTGGAAGAGCTGCTGAGCCTTCGCCGGGTCCCAGATCAGGTTGCTGCCGTCGGATCCCCCGATGGGCACTGAGGTGCTGACGACGCTCGAGAAGTGGCGAACGTGCCGGGCCATGGTGATCAGGTCCCAGAGGCCGGCACCGTGATCGACGGTCAGCGCTCCCGGCAGATCGAGGATCGCTGGAATCGAGCGAAATGGGTTGAGCATCACACTAGGGCTCGTGATCTTCCCTGCCAGGGCTGCGACGAACTGGCGCTGGTGCTCGGTGCGGGCATAGTCGCTGGACGCGAACGCATGCCGGCTGCGCACGTACCCAAGGGCATTAGGCCCGTTCAGCGTCTGGCAGCCGGCGTGCAGGTTGACGCCCGCATATTGGTCGTGCACGGCCTGGTCCAAGCACATCCGCACGCCGCCGACATCACCGACCACGTTGGCGAACCCGCCGAGGCCGATCTCTGCGTAGTGGTCGATGCGCAGGCCGGTGCTCTGCTCGACGGTACGGACCAGGAGCTTGGGACCACCGAGCGAGAACGCTGCGTTGATCTTGTCCTTGCCGTGCCCGGGAATCGTCAC
>JBPYES010000405.1:0-2995 GCA_051984825.1 Jatrophihabitantaceae bacterium | reverse complement strand
TCATCTACGGCGGCGACGTCGCGCCGGTCGACACGTCGCTGGTGCCGAACTACGCCACCGTCTCCGACTTCCTCAAGAACGGGGCATGGAACTCGGTGAAGGGCCAGATGTACGGCATCCCACACGGGTGGGGTGCGAACCTGCTGATGTGGGACCCCAAGCGGGTGCCCGGCAACCTGGACTCGTGGTCGGCGGTCTTCGACCAGTCCGGCCAGTACAAGGGTCACGTCACTGCCTACGACTCGCCTATTTACATCGCCGATGCGGCGCTCTACCTCAAGGCGACGCAACCCGACCTCGGCATCAAGGACCCGTACGCGCTGACCGAGAAGCAACTCGATGCGGCAATGAGCCTGCTCGCGAAGCAGAAGGCGAACGTGGGCGAGTACTGGTCGGACTACACCAAGGAGGTGCAGGCGTTCGAGGCGGGGACGTCGAGCGTCGGCACCACGTGGCAGGTCATCGCGAACACGATCAACGGTGATGGCAAGACCACGGTGAAGACAGTCCTGCCGAAGGAGGGCGCCACCGGCTGGTCCGACACGTGGATGATCTCGTCGAAGGCCAAGCACCCGAACTGCATGTACAAGTGGATGAACTACATCATCTCGCCGAGTGTCAACGCGCAGGTGGCGGAGTGGTTCGGCGAGGCACCCGCGCAGACGAAGGCGTGTGACGAGACGACGGACAAGAACTTCTGCACGACGTACAAGGCGCTGGACGCGACGTTCGCGAAGTCGCTTGCCTACTGGACCACCCCGCGCAAGCAGTGCGTCGACGGCAGCGGCGACAACTGCACCGACTACAGCGAATGGGTCACGAAGTGGCAGGCGCTCAAGAGCTGACCGCTACCGCACCGCGGAACAGGGGATCGCTGTCCGCGTTCTTCGCCACCAAGCGACGGACGCGGCTGGCGATCCTGCTGTCCGCACCCGTGCTCTGGCTGGTCGTCGCCTACCTCGGCTCCCTCGGCGTCATGTTCGCCTCGGCGCTGTGGACGACCGACTCGTTCACCGGCAACGTCGTCAAGACCGTGAGCGGCGACAACCTCCATGCGGTCTACACCAGCCCTGTGTACTGGCGTGTCGCGTTGCGAACGGTCGAGGCTGCGCTCCTCGTCACCGTCATCGACGCGATCATCGCGCTGCCGGTGGCCTTCTACATGAGCAAGATCGCGTCGCGGCGGACCCAGCTGTTCATGGTCGTCGCCGTCCTGACACCGCTATGGGCGAGCTACCTGGTCAAGGCGTACGCGTGGCGGACTCTGCTGGCACCGGACGGGCCGGTAAGCTGGGCTTTCGGCGGCCATACGCCCGGGTATGGCTTCACCGCCACAGTGATCACCCTGGCCTACCTATGGCTGCCGTTCATGGTGCTGCCGGTGTTCGCCGGCTTCGAGCGGCTGCCGAACGGGCTGCTCGAGGCGTCGTCCGACCTGGGTGCGAAGCCGGTCCGCACGATTCGGTCCGTGGTGCTGCCGATGGTGTTCCCCGCCATCGCCGCCGGGTCGATCTTCACGTTCTCGCTGACGCTGGGCGATTACATCGCAGTAGGGATCGTAGGCGGGAAGACGCAGTTCCTCGCCAACGTGATCTACGGACAGTTGATCACCGCGAACAACCAGCCGCTCGCCGCCGCGCTGGCGACCATGCCCCTGATCGCGATCGTGCTGTACCTGCTGGCGATGCGGCGTACCGGAGCATTGGAGAACGTGTGAGGCTCTCCGTCGGTCTGCGCTGGACGCTGCGGGTCATCACCTGGCTGGTGGTGCTGTTTCTCTATGCGCCGCTCGTGATCGTCATCATGAACTCGTTCAACAAATCTCGGACGTTTGCGTTTCCACCGACCGGCGTCACGCTCAAGTGGTGGGACGCCGCGTCGCAGTCGAGCGGAGCGCTGGACGCGCTCTGGACGAGCGTCAAAGCGGGACTCGGGGCCACCGCGATAGCGGTCGTGCTCGGCACGATGGCCGCATTCGCGGTGCAGCGTTACAACTTCTTCGGCAAGAACACCGTGAGTTTCCTGGTGATCCTGCCGATCGCGCTGCCCGGCATCATCACCGGTATAGCGCTCAACGCGACCTTCCGCACCGTGTTCGACCCGCTCGGCATCGGATTCGGCCTCACGACCGTGATCATCGGGCACGCGACGTTCTGCATCGTCATCGTCTACAACAACATCCAGGCCCGGCTGCGACGGACCGGGAGCTCGCTGATCGAGGCCTCGTCGGACCTCGGGGCGACCGGGTGGCAGACCTTCCGCTTCGTGACGTTTCCGATGATCCGCACCGCGCTGATTGCCGGCGCCCTGCTCGCATTCGGATTGTCGTTCGACGAGATCGTGGTGACGACGTTCACGTCCAGCCCGGATGTGCAGACGCTGCCGTTGTGGATCTTCGCCAACCTGTTCCGTCCCAACCAGGCGCCGATCGTAGACGTGGTGGCCGCGGTCCTCATCGTCCTCGCCGTCGTGCCGGTATGGCTCTCGCAGCGCCTCGGCGACGATCCGAGTAGCGGCAGAATCTAGCCCGTCGAAAGGCGTTCCACGTGTTCTCATATCTGACTGATCTGCTGTGTCCGCGTTGCGCTGATCGTTTCCCGGCTGATGTCGCGCAGGACACGTGCACCTGCGGCTCTCCGCTGCTGGCTCAGTACGACCTGGCCCGGTTGCGGACCGAGGCGAGCCGCGACGGGTTCGCCGGGCGAGAACCATCGCTGTGGCGATACCACGAGCTGCTGCCGGTCTCACGGCCGGAGAGCGTCGTGACCCTCGGCGAGGGCATGACCCCGTTGCTCCGGTTGCCCCGACTGGGCGCCTTGATCGGCGTGCCCCGGCTACTGATGAAGGACGAGGGCACCATCCCGACGGGGTCGTTCAAGGCGCGCGGTGCGGCCGTCGGCGTGGCTCGGGCGGCCGAGCTCGGCGTCAAAGGAATCGCCATGCCCACCAACGGCAACGCCGGCGCGGCCTGGGCGGTGTACGCGGCCCGCGCCGG
>JBPYES010000404.1:0-10458 GCA_051984825.1 Jatrophihabitantaceae bacterium | reverse complement strand
CGACCTCGCGCACCGAGTAGCCGGTGCCACTGCCCAGGTTGATCACCCGGTGGGTTCCGGGTTGCATGGCGGACATCGCCCTCAGGTGCGCATCGCCGACGTCGGCAACGTGCAGGAAGTCGCGGATGCAGGTGCCGTCCGGGGTGGGGTAGTCGGTGCCATAGATATCGAGGACGTCGCGTGTACCGGCCGCCACCTGGAGGGCGATCGGGATCAGGTGGGTCTCGATGGCGTGCCGTTCACCGTAGGCGGCGTCCGGTCGCAACAGCAGGGCGCCGGCCACGTTGAAGTACCGCAGACTCGCACTCGCCAGACCATACGCCCGCGTATAGTCCGCCAGTGCCAGGTCCACCGCGAGCTTGCTCGTGCCGTAAGGGCTGGTCGGCGCGGGTGAGGCGTCCTCGGGGATGGGCACCGCCGAGGGCTCACCGTAGGTCGCGGCCGTGGACGAGAAAACCAGCCGCGGCACCCGGTGCGTGCGCATCGCATCGAGCAGGGCGAGCGTGCCGCCGACGTTGTTGTGCCAATACCGGTCCGGGTGCTCGACGGACTCCGCGACCAGCGACTTCGCGGCGAGATGCATCACGGCGTCGTAGGGCTGCTCGGCGAGCACCGCGCCGACTTCGGTGATCGACGCCTTGACGAATTCCGCGCCGGGCGCGACCGCGTCCTCGTGGCCGGTGCTGAGATCGTCGAGGGCGGTCACCTGGTGGCCGGCGTCCAGCAGCATTGCTCCGACCACACTGCCGATGTAGCCGGCGCCGCCTGTCACCATTACCCGCATCCACACATTCAAACAGATCCGAACGTGGTCACGCGCCGTCGTCCGGCGCCGTAGACTGCGCCGCGATGACCGAGCATCACCGGGCCGCATGAGGCCGAGATCAGGGTGCAGATGCACAGGTCATCGCAGCGATGAGCGCTCGCGCGAAGAGCAGGAGTAACAGTGGGCACCACCTTGCTCAACATCGCGATCGTGCTCGCGCTGATCCTGATCGAAGCCCTGTTCGTCGCATCCGAGATCGCACTCGTGTCGCTGCGCGAGGGGCAGGTGCGGGCGCTCGCCGAGCAGGGCCGCCGTGGCGCCGCCGTCGCCCACCTGGTGCGCGATCCGAACCGCTATCTGAGCACCGTCCAGATCATGATCACGTTGACGGCACTGCTGTCCAGCGCGTTCGGCGCGGTGACCCTGTCGGCACAGGCCAGGGACGCCATGGTCGACCACGGCGTCCGCCCAGGGGTGGCCGGTCCCATCGGGTTCATCGGCGTGACCCTGTCGATCTCGTTCGTGACGCTGGTGATCGGCGAGCTGGTGCCGAAACGGCTGGCGCTGCAACGTTCGGAGCGGACGGCGATCCTCGTCAGCCCGACGCTCAACCGTCTTGCCGCCATTACCCGGCCGGTGATCTGGCTGCTCTCGAGGTGCACGAACGTGCTGGTGCGGATGTTCGGCGGCAATCCCGAAGCGGGCCACGAGGAGATCACCGAGGAGGAGTTACGCGGCCTGGTGGCGGCGCACGAGTCGCTCACCCCGGATGAGCGGCGCCTGATCGACGAGGTGTTCGCGGCCGGTAACCGCACCGTCGCCGAGGTCATGGTGCCGCGCACGGAGGTGACGTTCCTGGAAGCGTCGCTCACGGTCAGCCGCGCGCTGAAAGTGGTGGCCGACTCACCGCATTCGCGCTATCCGGTCGTGGGCGAGGGGCATGACGATGTGCGTGGGTTCGTGCATCTGCGCGACCTGCTGCTCGACGGCCGTCGCCAGCGTGGCCGGACGGTCGGCGACTGCGCGCGGGAGATCAAGCGGCTGCCCGGCTCGAAGAATGTCCTGGCCGCGCTGTCGGAGATGCGCCGCGAGGGCTACCACCTCGCGATCGTCGTCGACGAGTACGGCGGCACCGACGGCATCGTCACCCTCGAGGACCTCATCGAGGAGGTCATCGGCGATATCCGTGACGAATACGACGTGGCAAGTACGGGGCCCGCCCGGATGCGTGGCGGCGTCGTCGAGGTCGACGGCCGGCTCAACCTAGACGAATTTGCCGAGTTCACCGGCCTCCAGCTGCCGGAAGGCCCGTATGAGACGGCGGCGGGCTACGTGATGGCCGCACTGGGCCGGCTGCCTGCCGTGGGCGACACCGTGCAGTACGACGGCTACGAGATCGCGGTGACCGAGGTCGACGGGCGCCGGGCGGCGCGGGTACGGGTCACACCGCCCACGGCGTGACGGCGTCCGGGGGAGTGCCAGAATCGAGAACTATGCCGAGCCAGCGACCCCGGGTGCTTTCCGGCATCCAGCCGACCGCGTCGTCGTTCCACCTCGGTAACTACCTCGGCGCCGTCCGGAACTGGGTTGCGCTCCAGGAGACCCACGACGCGTTCTACTGCGTGGTCGACCTGCACGCGATCACACTCGACCCGCCGCCGCCGGAGGAATTGCGCCAGCGCACCCGCATCTCGGCGGCCCAGCTGCTGGCCGCCGGGCTCGATCCTGCGCGGTGCACGCTGTTCGTGCAGAGCCACGTGCCGCAGCACACGCAGCTCTCCTGGGTGCTCGAGTGCCTCACCGGCTACGGCGAGGCGAGCCGGATGACGCAGTTCAAGGACAAGGCGGCGCGCGGCGGGACGTATTCGGTCGGGTTGTTCACTTACCCGGTGCTCCAGGCGGCCGACATCCTGGTTTACCAGGCGGACGCGGTGCCGGTCGGCGAAGACCAGCGGCAGCACCTCGAGCTGACACGCAATGTCGCACAGCGCTTCAACAACCGCTACGGCGAGACGTTCACCGTCCCTGACGCGTTCATCCCCAGGGAGACCGCGAAGATCCTCGATCTGCAGGATCCGACCGCCAAGATGAGCAAGTCACTGGGCGATGCCGGCACCGTGAACCTGCTCGACGATCCAGCGGTGCTGGCCCGCAAGTTCCGTAGGGCGGTCACCGACACCGGTACCGATGTGCGCTACGACCCGGATGCCAAGCCGGGCGTGTCGAATCTGCTCAGCATTCTCGCGGCGGTCACCGATCGTCCCGTCGCCGACGTCGAGGGAGACTTCGCCGGGCAGGGTTACGGGGCGTTGAAGTCCGCGGTCGCCGACGCCGTCGTTGCCTTCGCCGAGCCGTTCGCGAAACGTACAGCCATGCTGCTCGACGATCCGGCCGAGCTGGACCGGGTGCTCGGTGCCGGTGCCACCCGGGCGCGCGAGGTCGCCGAGGTGACGGTACGCACCGCCTTCGACCGCGTCGGCTTCCTGAGGGAAGCGCGATGAGCGCTCACGCGAACAGAGCACATGACTGAGCCCTGCACCACCCTCGGCGTGGCGGTCGCCATCCCGGAGCCGCATGCGAGCGTGCTCACCGCGTGGCGCCGGCGTGTCGGCGATCCGCAGGCCGACCTGATCTGGCCGCATGTGACGCTGTTGCCGCCGACGCCGGTCGAGCCGATCCGCATCGGGCTGATCGAGGATCATCTCGCCGCGGCGGCGGCCTCCCGTCCGCCGTTCGTCATGCACCTGTCCGGCAGCGGGACGTTCCGGCCGGTGTCGCCGGTCGTGTTCATTCAGGTGGCGCGCGGGCTGTCCGACTGCGAGTTGCTCGAGAAAGTCATCCGCAGGGGACCCCTGCAGCGGCACCTGGACTTCCCGTACCACCCGCACGTCACGGTCGCCCAGGATGTGCCCGACGAAGCCCTCGACTTCGCCTACGACGGACTGGCGGGGTTCCTGGCGCGGTTCGCCGTCGAGCGATTCACTCTGTTCGAGCGGCATCCGGACGGAAAATGGCTGCCGCGTTCGGAGTTCGCCCTCGGAGCGTGACCGGGCAGAGGCGGAGGGGCCATGGACGAGCACCACGCCGATGGGCGCAGCACGAGTGCCGCAGTCACCGAACGCGCCTCACTCGTGGCCCGGATCCGATCGCAGGCCAGCCGCCGTTGGGGCGCGGCCAAGAAGCGCTACCACTGGCTCGGCCACGCGGTCACCGCCTGGCACCGGTTTCGGGATAACAAGGGCAACCACTTCGCGGGGGCCCTCACGTACTTCAGCTTCCTGGCGCTGTTTCCGTTGGTGCTGCTCGCGGCGTCGGTGCTCGGCTTCGTGCTGCGGAACAATCCCGGACTTCAGAACGACCTCTACGCCAAGGTCACGTCCGGCCTCCCGGGTGGGTTCGGCCAGATCGTCCGGGATTCGATCAATGCCGCGGAGAAACAGCGCACCGGCGTCGGCATCGTCGGGCTCGCCGGCGTGCTGCTTGCCGGGCTGGGCTGGGTGGGCAACCTGCGCGCTGCGATCAACGCGGTGTGGGGCGTCGAGACGCCGAAGCGCAACTTCGTGATCGCGAAGCTGGCCGACCTCGTAGTGCTTGCCGGGCTAGGCATCGCCATCATCGTCTCGGTCGGCCTCACCACGATCGGGACGCAGTTCACCGACGCGATCGTGCGCGCAACGGGCCTCGACCAGGTGCGCGGCATGCACGCCCTCGTCTCGATCGCCGGCTACCTGCTCGCAGTCATCGGCGATGTATTGATCTTCAGCTGGGTATTAGGCAGGCTGCCCCAGGCACATCCGCCGGCTCGCGTCATAGTCAAGGGCGCGGTGCTGGCGGCGGTGGGCTTCGGGGTGCTGAAGGTGGTCGGGACGTACTACATCCCGCGTGTGGCCCACAGTCCGACAGTCGGCGTCTTCGGCAGCATCATCGGCGTCCTGCTGTGGATCGACCTGGTATCGCGCTACCTGCTCTACTGCGCGGCCTGGACGGCAACCGCGCAGGCGCCGGCGGCCGAGCCGGCGCCGGTCGACCCGGTACCGATCGAGCCGGTGCCCGCGCCGAGCCCACCGCCGCAACCGGCCATGCCTCTGCTGCGACTGGCGACGTCACTATTCGGCGCCGGCCTGGCCGTCGGCGGGGGAGCTGTGGCCATCGTCACCGCACGCCGGCGCCGCCGGCGCGCGGGCGGGTGAGCCGGCGCCCGGCCAGCCACAGCACGCCGGCGCCGGCAAGAGCGATCAACACCCCGATGAGCGGCCACGGCGGGTCGCTCGTGTGGTGCGCCGCCGCGGCCGCGGCGCCGCTCTGCGTGGCCGGAGCGGCTGATCCGGCAGCCGTCCCAGTGGCCGGTGGGCGCGCCGGCGGGTCGAGGTGGCCGACTGCGGTGTCGCTGGGCAGTGCATAGCCCCAGTCGAGCAGCCTCGCGGCCTGCTGCCACTGGTCGATCGGGTAGCGCTGGGCGCGCAGGAAGATCACGCCCAGGCGTCGCCCGTGCCGCGATGCGGCGCACAGGAACGTGTGGGACGCCGCGTCGGTGAACCCGATCTTCGCGACCAGCGCGCCGGGCACGGTCGTCAGGAACGGCTGCGTCTGATTGCCCAGCCACACCGACCCGTACTTGCGGCCGTGTACGTTCTCCGGCGGCAACGAGCTCACGAGCTGCCGGTCGTAGGCGACGAAGCGCGGCATGTTCACCGCGGCGCGCAGAAACAGCGCCATGTCGTAGGCGCTGGTCAGCTGCTGCCACCCGTCCAGCCCGGACGGCGTCTGCACGAAGGTGTCATACGCGCCGAGCCGCAGGGCCGTCTCGTTCATCAGTGCCACCGTGTGCCGGACGCCACCGGCCGCCTCGGCAAGTGCCGTGGCGGTGTCGTTGCCGGACATGAGCAGCATCCCGGTGAACAGCTGGTCGACGGTGTAACGCCCACCCGCGACGATGCCTACGGCGGAACCTTCGGTGTTCGCAGCGTTCTGGCTCACCGTGACGACCCGTTTACCGGGCAGCATCGGGATCAACGTGATCGACGTGAGGATCTTGAGGATGCTGGCGGGCTGATAGCGCCCGTGCGCGTCACGAGCGGCGAGCACATCGCCAGTGTCGAGGTCGGCGAGAATCCACGCGCCGGCGGTCAGGTTCGCGGGCAGCGGCTTGGCGCCGGCCGGCAGGACGAGCCCGCGGCTGCGCAGCCGCGGGCCGCCGACCATCTCGCCGTACGGGCCGATGCCGCCTGCCGGCGGGTGCGGGTCAGGCGCGTCCGGCGATACGGCGCTGGACGTCGGCTTCGGCGCCGCAGGCGGGACGCTGTGCGGCGTGGGATCTGAATATGCGGGAGCGGCCACGGCCAGCACGGCCGCGGCCGCGACGAGACACTGCCAGCGCACGGGCCCGATGCTAGAGGGCCGCCCAGTGATGTTCTGATCGCCACGCAATCCTGCGCGGAAACGACTTGTGCGACCTCTGCGACCGGATCCACAGCCTGCGGCGGTGCCCGGCCGCCCGTGCAATGTCAGGAGTTGACAAGACTTGGCGCGACGCCGGGGGATGCAGACCGAGAGGTGCAACGATCGGGTGACGACGCTCGCCCTTGGCGCTACGGTTTCGCGCAGTGCGACTACCGTGTTCTCGCAATTTCAGCGATCTCCGGCTGCGCACAATCCGGCCAGCGGGGTCCGGACAAACGGGAGAGGTGAGTGCGTTGCGTCGTAGGTATGGCGTGGCGATGACTGCCGTGATGGCGGTCATTGCAGTGCTGCTCGCGGCATGTGGCAGCAGCAGCAAGGGAAGTTCCAACAACACCAATACGCCGGGGGGCACGTCGCCAGGGGCTACCTCATCGGCACCATCGAAGACGTCCATCAAGGTCGGCCTCGCCTACGACGTCGGCGGACGCGGTGACAAGTCGTTCAACGACCTGGCCGCGGCCGGCCTCGCGAAGGCCGAGAAGGACCTGAACATCCAGACCAAGGAGCTCTCCGCAGTCCAGGGCGAGAACGACCAGGCAAAGGCCGACCGGCTCACGCTGCTCGCTTCGGCCGGGTACAACCCGATCGTCGCTGTCGGATTCGCGTACGCAACGGCTTTGGGCAAGGTCGCGCCGAAGTATCCGAATATCCACTTCGCGATCGTTGACGACAACAGCCTCAAGCTCCCCAATGTCGAAGGCCTGGTGTTCACCGAGAACGAGAGTTCGTACCTGGTCGGCGTCGCTGCGGCCCTGGCCACGAAGACCAAGAACGTCGGGTTCATCGGCGGTGTGCAAACGCCGTTGATCCAGAAGTTCCAGGCCGGCTACCAGGCCGGCGTCAAGGCGGTCAATCCGGCGGTCAAGGTGCAGGTCGCGTACATCTCGCAGGCGCCTGACTTCAGCGGCTTCAACGATCCCGCCAAGGCCAAGGTCATCGCCGAGGGCCAGTACGACAACGGCGCGGATGTGGTCTATCACGCCGCCGGCGGCTCGGGCAGTGGTCTGTTCCAGGCGGCCAAGGAGAAGAACAAGCTCGCTATCGGCGTCGACTCGGACCAGTACCAGACGGCGCCGGCGGACGAGCGGAGCCTGATCCTGACCTCAGCGCTGAAGGGCGTTGACACCGCTGTGTTCAATTTCATCGAGCAGGACTCGAAGGGTGAGTTCAAGCCCGGGTACACCCGATTCAGCCTGAAGGACAACGGCGTCGGCTACGCGACGTCGAACCCGAAGATCGACCCCTTCAAGGCAACGATCGAGCAGTACAAGGCAAAGATCATCGCGGGGACGATCACGGTTCCCACGACGCCGTAGCGAAGGAGTGACGGCCGCCCGGCGTGGCCGAAGGATCGTTGCCCGGGGAGTGCGGTATACCGTGCTCTCCGGGCAACGTCTATAGAGCGTTTCCCGTCGTCCGCTGTACCAGGAGCGTGTGCCATCGCTGCTGAAGACCAGCCCGCCGCGTCCGGGCCCGCAGAGGCCGTGCCTGCGGTCGAGTTGCACGGCATCACCAAGCGCTTTCCGGGCGTAGTGGCCAACCACGACATCGACATCGTCGTCCAGCGGGGCCACGTACACGCCATCGTCGGAGAGAACGGCGCCGGCAAGTCGACCCTGATGAAGACCTTGTACGGCATGCACAAGCCCGATGAGGGGACCATCGCCGTCAACGGCAAGCAGGTGACGTTCTCGTCGCCGGCCGACGCGATCGCCGCCGGGATTGGCATGGTTCATCAACACTTCATGCTCGCCGACAATCTCACCGTCCTCGAGAACATCGTGCTGGGCAGCGAGCCGACTCACGCCGGAGTGCTCGATGTCCGTGCGGCACGCGCGAAGATCAACGAGATCTCCGCGGCATATGGCCTCGACATCGACCCGAACGAGCTCGTCGAGACACTGGGCGTAGGGGACCGGCAACGCGTCGAGATCTGCAAAGTTCTCTACCGCGGCGCCCGCATCCTGATCCTGGACGAGCCGACCGCCGTGCTCGTGCCACAGGAAGTGGACGAGCTGTTTGCGAACCTCCGTGAGCTCAAGTCGGAGGGCCTCACGGTGTTGTTCATCTCGCACAAGCTGGACGAGGTTTTGGCCGTCGCGGATGAGATCACGGTGATCCGCCGTGGCACGACGGTGCGCACGGTGCATCCGAGTGAAGTCACGGCACGGCAGCTTGCCGAGTTGATGGTCGGTAGTGAGCTGCCGGTGCCCGAGCTGCGAGAGTCGACCGTTACCGACATTCCACAGCTCACCGTCGAGAACCTGACCGTGCGCTCGCAGGACGGCCGGGCCGTCATTGACGGCGTCAGCTTCGTCATACACAAGGGTGAGATCGCCGGGCTCGCCGGCGTGGAAGGCAACGGGCAGGCCGAGCTGGTCGAGGCGATCATGGGTATCCGCCCGGCAGAGTCGGGGCACGTGCGGCTGGGCGATCGCGACATCTCGCGGTGGCAGACGCGCGAGCGCCGTGAGGGCGGGATCGCCTACATACCCGAGGATCGGCACCGCAACGGCCTGCTGCTCGAGGCTCCGCTGTGGGAGAACCGCATACTCGGCCACCAAACCCAGCGGCCGAACGCCCGGGGATTCTGGATCGACGGACGGGGCGCCAAGAAGGACACCCGTCGGCTCGTCGCCGAGTTCGACGTGCGGACACCCGGAATCGATGTCGAGGCCGCGTCGCTGTCCGGCGGCAATCAGCAGAAGTTCATCGTCGGGCGCGAGATGAGCGGCGCGCCGAGCGTGCTGATCGCCTCGCACCCGACGCGCGGCGTCGACGTGGGCGCGCAGGCAGCGATTTGGGAACACCTGCGAAACGCCCGGGCCGCGGGCCTCGCCGTACTGCTGATCTCCGCCGATCTCGACGAGCTGATCGGCATGTCCGACACGCTCCGGGTGATCCTGCGGGGACGCCTCGTCGAGGAGGTTGACCCGAGCACCGTCACGCCCGAGCAGCTCGGCGCGGCGATGACCGGCGCAGCCGCAGCAGAGGGGAGGGCGTCATGAGGGATCGGGTCAACCGGCTCGTGCTGAACGTCGTCGCGGCGCTGCTTGCGGCCCTGTTCGCCGGCGCCGTCACCTCACTCATCCTCTGGCTGCGTGGCGACAGCCCGTCCTTCGTGATCTCGCAGATGTGGCACTACGGCACGCAGCCCTCCAGCGAGGTCACGATCCTCAACTCGGCGACGGTGTACTACCTCTCCGCTCTCGCGGTGGCCATCGGCTTCCGGATGAACCTGTTCAACATCGGCGTCGACGGGCAGTACCGGCTTGCGGCCATGCTCGCCGGTGCCTTCGGCGGGGCAGTCGCCCTCCCGACCGGCCTGCGTCAGATCGCCATCATCGTCGTCGCGATGCTGGTCGGCGCATCGTGGGCCGGGATCGTGGCGGTACTGAAGGTGACCCGCGGCGTCAGCGAGGTCATCTCTTCGATCATGCTCAACTTCATCGCCACCGGGCTGATCGCGTACATGATGCGCCCCACCATCCTCGGTCACCGCTCCGGCGCGAACGACATCACAACCACGCCGATCCCCAAGTCCGGCCAGGTGCCGGGGGTCAACCTCATCTCGTCGGCCGGCACCAAGGTGTACGGGCTGATCTTCCTCGCGATCGGGATGGGGGTGCTGTTCCACATCGTCGTCAACCACACGCGGTTCGGGTTCGATCTGCGCGCGACAGGCCGGTCGAACTCAGCGGCGCAAACGAGCGGTGTGAGCGTCAAGAAGATGATCGTGATCACGCTGCTGTTGTCGGGTGCGATGGCCGGCCTGGTCGGCATGCCGGCCCTGCTAGGCGACTCGCACTCGTATTCGTCGATCACGTTCCAGACCGGGCTGGGCTTCACCGGCATCGCGATCGCGCTGCTCGGCCGGAACAACCCGGTCGGCATCGCGTTCGCCGCGGTGCTGTGGGCGTTCCTCGACCAGTCGGCGCAGATCCTCGACATCAACAACATCCCCAAGGAGATCGTGCAGATCACCCAGGGCGTCGTGGTGCTCTCCGTCGTTATCGCCTACGAGCTGGTACGGCGTGCCGCGCTCGCGCGCCAGCAACGCCGGGTCGGACGGGCACTCGCTGCGGTGCCGGCCGAGATGGAAGGAGCCCCGGCGTGACCGCCCAGGACACGAGCACCCCGACGGCGACGGTCCGCCTCGACCGGGTGAAGCCGGCTCGGCGGCTGCGCGGCGGGCAGTTGTGGCTTGCGGCCCTCGCCGGCCTGGTGCTGCT
>JBPYES010000403.1:0-6555 GCA_051984825.1 Jatrophihabitantaceae bacterium | reverse complement strand
ACGGCGTCCTCGGCATCCTCGATGGAGCCGAGCATCCGGTAGCAGTGCACCTGGAGCTCATGACGGTACGGCTCCGCCAGCCGGGCGAAGGCGGTTTGATCACCCGCACGCGCTGCATGCAGCAGTGGCTCGTCCACCTATGTATGACGTGCGAGGGAGCGGGGATTCATCGCTGCTTCGGGGAGGGCCCCCGTCAGGCCGACTTGACATAATGTTGATTATCGGCACTGCACGGATTCAGGGCAGCTCCTGGATCCGGATCTCGTTGCCGGCCGGGTCGCGGAAGGCGCAGTCGCGAATGCCGTACGGCTGGTCGGTCGGTTCCTGGACGACCTCGGCGTCGCCGGCCTGCAACTGCTCGAAGGTGGCGTCGACGTCCTTGGTGGCGAGCAGCAACTTGCCGTAGGTGCCCTTGGCCATCATCTCGGCGATGGCGTGTTGCTCGTCGTCCGTGACGCCGGGCGTGGCCTGCGGCGGGTACAGGACGATCGACATCTGGGGCTGGTCGGCCGGGCCGACGGTGATCCAGTGCATGCCGGCGTAGCCGACGTCGTTGCGGACCTCGAAGCCGAGCACGTCGCGGTAGAACGCGATGGTGGCATCCGGGTCGCTGTGCGGGAGAAAGCTTGCGCTGATGGTGATGTCCATGGCGGTCACGCTACGTGCGGCCGGGTGGCCGGTGCTTCTCGATTCCTGATCGGTCTGGTCACCTGTTTCGCGACGCACGGCGGCATGCCCGCAGTCTGCTGCGCCGCGTCCCGCCGATAGACGCTCGGCGGCACACCGACCAGTTCGGTGAAGCGGGTGCTGAAGGTTCCGAGCGACGCGCAGCCGACCGCGAAACAGACCTCGGTGACGCTGAGATCGCCACGACGCAGCAGCGCCATCGCCCGCTCGATGCGCCGCGTCATCAGATAGGAGTACGGCGATTCACCGTAAGCGAGCCGGAACTCGCGACTCAGGTGCCCGGCTGACATGTTCACGCCGCGCGCAAGCGCCTCGACGTCCAGCGGCTGCGCGTACTCCCGGTCCATCCGATCCCGGACCCGGCGCAACAGCACAAGGTCGCGCAGGTGCTGCGCTGCCGCGGGTCTGCTGGTCACGTCTGCAATCGTGCCATGCGGATCTAGTCGTCTTCCTCGTGCTCGAGTGCCCGGATCAATGCGGCGAATCCGGCATCGATGCCGCCCGTGTCGGCGCTGGTGCGCCACTCGATGAGAAAGCCCCGCAGCACCGCGAGAATCATTTCCGAGACCTGGAGCTTGCGTTCGTCGTCCCAGTGCGACGGGCAGAGAGACAACAGCGCGGGCATGTATTGCCTGGACGCCTCGCTGGAGAGGTGCGCATAACGGTCGGCGTCGTAGAGCGACAGTCCGATGGCCTGATCGAGTACCCAGGACTCGTCGACGAGCAGGGTGGGCCACATGGCACGCACGCGGTCAGCCAGCGGCCGACGGGCCGGGCCGCGCGTCGCAGCCGCCAGCGCCCGCTCGATGCGCCGCTGACGCAGTTGCAGAACTGCTTGCGTAAGCAGATCCTCGACGCCGTCGAAGTAATAGAGCAGCACCTTGTGCGTGGTACCGGCGGCGCGCGCGGCACGGCGCAGCGAGAACTCGACCAGGCCGTTGACCGCAAGGTCGTCGGTGACCCGGTCCAGCAACTCGCGGCGTCTGGCCTCGCCCTTCGGCGAGCCCGCCGAACGCCGATATCCCGTTCGCCCGTCGGAAATCCGGGAGCCGGAGGCGTCCACACCGAAAGCTTCGCACAACGTCGCCGGGCGGGGCCGCGATTACCGCGACCCCGCCCTGATGCTGCAGCGATCAGGCGTGTGCCAGTTCCGGCGCGCCCGGAACGTTCGCCGGCGTACGGCGAGATAGCCGGGACGGCCACCAGTTCGCCCGGCCGAGCAGCGCCATCAGCGATGGCAGCACCACCGCGCGCACAACCAGGGCGTCGATCAGGATCGCCGCTGCCAGGCCCACGCCGAGCTCTTTGAACTCGATCATGTCCAGGCTGGCGAAGATCGCGAACACTGACACCATCACGACGGCTGCGCTGGTCACCACGCCGGCCGAGCGGGTGATGCCCTGCCGCACGGCCTCCCGTGTCGACAAGCCGCGTTCTGCCGCCTCGCGAATCCGGCTGACGACGAAGACGTGGTAGTCCATCGACAAGCCGAACAGCACGACGAACAGGAACAGCGGGATCCACGACACGATCGTGCCGTTCGAGTGGTAGCCCAGCAGGCGGTCCGCCCAATGGTGTTGGAACGTCAGCACGAGCACGCCGAACGCAGCGGCCGCCGACAGCATGTTCACCAGGATCGTCATCACCGCGAGCACCACCGAGCGGAACGTGAACGCCATGATCAGGAACGTCAGCGCCAGCACGAAGCCGATCACCAAAGGAAGCCGTTCCCGCTGGTGCTGCGCGTAGTCCACGTTGGACGCCGCTCCCCCGCCCACCGCGAACTCGGCACCATGGATCGGCCCGATTGCCTGGGGCAGCACGTCGTCTCGCAATTGGCGCAGCGCCTGCCGTGACTCGTGAGAGGCCGCGGGGTACGGCACGTCGACGCTGAGCGTGTGCACCGTTGCGTCCGCGGATGCCCGCAGCGCAGGGGCGTCGCCAACGAACAGCGGGTTCCCGGTGAGCCGGTGTGTCACGTTCTGCAGCGCCGCGGTCACGGCGCCCGCCTGCTGCGCCGGCGCCCGCACCACGATCTCGTCCGTGACCTGCTGGCTGGGGAACGCCGCGGTGAGCCGGTCGTAGGTCTGCACCGCTGGGATGGACTTGGGCAGGTCCTTCTCAGTCGACTGGCCGAGCTTCATCGACAGGGCCGGCAGCGCCAGCGCGAGCATGGCCAGCCCCGAGATGACGAAGGTGGCCAGGGGGCGGCGCAGCGCAGGCCGCAGCAGCGCCGACCAGAGACGCGGCTCGCCGCCCCGGTTGGTCAGCCGCCACACCACCGGGACGCGGGGACGGTCGATGCGCCGTCCCAACTTGGCGAGCACCGCGGGTAGCACGGTCAGGGAGCCGAGCACGGCGACGCCGATCACCAGGATGGAGCCGATCGCGAGCGAGGAGAAGATCACGTCCCGGGTGAGGAACATGCCCGCCATCGAGACCATCACGGCAAGCCCGGAGACGACGACCGAATGTCCTGAGGTCCGCGCGGCGATCTCGATGGCATCCACGTGGCCGCGCCCGCGAGCGCGTTCCTCGCGTTCACGCTTGAGGTAGAACAGCGAATAGTCGACGCCCACGGCCATGCCCATCAGCAGGATCACGCTCGACGTCGTGCCCGAATCGGGAACGAGATGCGAGGCCAGGGTCGACAGGCCCACTGCTGCGGCGACCGCCGAGAGCGCGAGCAGCACCGGAACGCCCGCCGCGATGATCGCACCGAATGCGACCAGCAGGATCAGCAACGTCACCGGAAGGCTGATGCTGGTCGCCCTGCCGAACGACTTACCCAGCTCCTCGTTGATCGCCTTTGGAATGGACGCGTCGCCGACTTCTTCGACGCGCAGTTGGGGGAACTGCCGCTGGGTCGCCGAGGTCGCATCGAGCAACGGCTGAACCCGGTCCTGGGCAGTGTCGGGGTCGCCGCGCATGGTGACGTTCACCAGGACGGCGTTACGTGAATGCTGTGCCGCGTCGACGTGGGCGACCCCAGGCAACGCGGCGAGGCGCTGCCGCACGTCGGCGGTGGCTTGTGCGGCCGCCGAGGCGTCGAGACCTCCGTGCGGCGAGCTGATAAGCACGTGCTCGAGAGCCGGGTCGTCCATGTTCGCGTCGTGCAACCAGTGAGCTGCGGTGCCGGACTGGCCGACGGCCTGGTCGAGGCTGGTCGCAGTGCGGGTACCGGCGGCGTGGCCGATCGCGAAGCAGGCGGCGACGAACGCCAGCCAGAGCGCGATCGCCCGCCACGGATGGGTGGCACTCCAGCGGGCGACGCGCACTGTCGCCGGGCGCCGTTGGGTGTGCTGCATGGGAGTCCTCCGCGAGTGATCTGGGTTACGAGATCAACCCTCGCGGCGTGTGTGCGCCGGCACACGGGGCCTGGGCCCCGAACGAAAGGGGGCCTAGCCCCACCATCCCGTGCGGTGCGGTGCGTCAGGATGGAGACGTGGCGAACGAGTTGAGCAAGCGGCTGATGCTGCTGGTGTCGGCTGTGACGCTCCTCGTGCTCGCGTTCGCAGGCTTGGCGCTCTTCATCCTGACGATCACGGGCTTCGGCCTGGTGCTCGTCTCGGTGGGTATTCCGCTGTTGCTGGCGTCGCTGCCCGCGGTGCGGTGGTACGCCGACTTCCACCGCCGCTGGGCGGGCAGCATGCTCGGTACAGAGATTCCCTCGTCGTACCGCCCGGCACGGCCCGGCAACGCATTGGTCCGGCTGTGGGGCACGGCACGGGATCCGGCCACCTGGCGCGACGTGCTGTGGCTGCTGGTCAACAGCACGGCCGGTTTGACGTTGACGATCACCGCGACGGTAGAAGCCGTATTCGGACTGCTGTTCTGGTGGTGGCCGAAGAAGTCCACCTTGTACCTCGACGCACTGTTGATCAAGGCACTGCTCTCCCCCAGCGAGAAGGCTCTGCTGGCGAGCCGGGTGCAGCAGCTCGCCGAGTCGCGCGCCGAAACGGTCGACACGCAGGCCGCCGAGATCCGCCGCATCGAGCGCGACCTGCACGACGGCGCCCAGGCCCGGCTCATCGCGCTCGGCATGAACATCGGGATGGCGGCCGAGGCCGTAGAGCGTGATCCGGAAAATGCCAAGATGCTGCTGGCCGAGGCGCAAGCCGCGAGCAGCGAGGCGCTGTCCGAACTGCGTGGACTGGTCCGCGGGATCCACCCTCCGGTGCTCGCCGATCGCGGGCTCGTCGGGGCGGTGCAGGCGCTGGCGCTGGCTCACCCACTGCCCGTCGAGGTCGACGCCGATGTTCCGGAGCGGCTGCCGGCGCCGGTGGAATCGGCCGCGTACTTCGCGGTTGCCGAGGCGCTCACCAACGTGATCAAGCACAGCGGGGCACACCGGGCCCGGGTGTGCCTGCAGCACGACGGGGCGTTGCTCCGGATGACGGTCGAGGACGACGGCCGGGGCGGCGCCGATCCTGGCGCGGGCAGCGGGCTGCGTGGAATCGAGCGGAGGCTAGGTGCCTTCGATGGCAGGCTCGACGTCACAAGCCCGCCCGGCGGGCCCACCGTCGTCACCATGGAGCTTCCGTGCGCGTCGTCAAGTCCGGCACGTAGGACCGGGGACGGCGGCCCGGCCGCCAGCTAGCAGCTCGACGAGGATCCCGTCGATGTCACGGACCTTCAGCGTCGCACGTCAGCACGGGCGAGGGCAGCTCGGCAACGCGACATGACCGTTTCGGTTCGGTGACAACGCAGGCGCGGTCTGCGTCTCCTCCCACTTGTTCACGTACGCACCCAACGTCGGCCACTCAATGTCCGTGGGGGCCGCCGCGAGGGCAGCATTGGTCTGCACGATGGGCCGGTTCTCGTAGTTCTCCAGCGTCTTGTACCGACCGAACGACCCGCCCGTGTCCGGGTTGGTGTGACCACCGAACGCGTTGTGCAGGATGCGGGTGCCGGTGATACCGGCCCGCCCGGGCTTCGCCGTGGACTGGTTGTTAACCAGGGTCATCGACTGCCCGTTGTCGAGGAAGTTGTTCGACACAGTCAGGTTGACCACCGTGTACGAGTTGTAAGGGGCGACGTTGATCGGCGACTCGTACAGGAGGCCTTCAGTGATGCGGTTCGAGTCGATGAGTGTCGGGCCCCCGCCGTAGATCTCGATACCGTCAGGATCGCCGTTGCGCGGGTTCGACGCGATGGACGCGTCATGCAGGTAGTTCCCGGTGATCGTCACGTTCGTGCCGTAGGTGGTGATCAGGTTCTCGCCGCGGGAAATGTTGTCGGCAACCACCCTGTTCGAGTCCCCGAACACCCACACCGGCTCGTACATGCTTCGTCCCGCCGGGGCGGTGATGGTGCAGTTCTGCACAGTGTTGTGGTTGCCGCGCAGGACGAACCCGGCGGTGTTCGCCCCAGCCGCTGTGAGGGTGCAGTCCTTGACCGTGATATGTGACCCGGTGATCGTCACCGTCCCGGTGTAGGACCTGCGGCTGATCGTCTGCCCGTTGTGCGCCGAGCCATAGGTGATCGAACCGCGTACCGGCGCGAGGGCCGCTGCGGCCACCTTGTCACCAGCAAGCCCCGTGTTCGTCGCGTTTCGCGCTTCACCGGATGCGTAGTACGTCGCCGCTGCCGGCACTGCTGTGCTCGCCGCGAACGCGATACCGCCCATGAGGATCTGGACGCCAACAACGATCAATGCAACGCGTTTCATCAGATTCCCTCTTCCGGGATTCGGCCAACAGTCCCCGCCGCTGCCGCAGCGTCGTAGCCCCGTCGCGCGCGACGGCCCGCTTCTGGCGGGTGCTAGGTGGCGCGCTCCACGAAAGCTGGGAAGTCCGGGCCGCCCCCTTTTTTGGGGACGGATGTATGTCGTTGCGTGATCAGCCTGTCACCGAATGTGCGCAGGGT
>JBPYES010000402.1:0-21878 GCA_051984825.1 Jatrophihabitantaceae bacterium | reverse complement strand
GTCCGAGCGCCGTCGAGTGGATCGCGATGATCGCGCGCAATCCGCTGACTGCATCACTGAAATGTATGACCTGTTCGTGCTGCTCGAACTGCTCGAAGACCGACATGCCGTCACGATGCCCGGTAGTAGCGCGGCGTGGGTGGGCGGGAGCGGTTGACGCGTGCGTTCATGACAGTCGTAGTGTGCACGCCTTAATCGTCGACCTCGCGCTTCAGGCATGCATAGGGCCGAAAGGCACAGTTACTCTTACGCGCGCAGCCCGTTGGCGAGCAGGCCGTCGATACCGCTTCACCGAACAGATCAGAACGGTGGAGGTTTGTCCGCCAACGTGGCGTCGACCGGCAGATCGGGTGGTCGGGATCTGTAGCGGTGACCGGTCGGGCTGACCCACGTGTGCGTGCCGTCGAGCTCACGCCGAGGTGTCCAGGTTGTCTTGTGCTTGCCGATGTGGTGGCGCTCGCACAGCGCTGCGATGTTGTCGCGGCTGGTGGATCCACCTCTGTGATAAGGGATTCGATGGTCGAGGTGGCAGCGCCGCGCCGGACGGGAGCAGGTCGGGAAGACGCACACCTGATCGCGGGCGATCACGAACTCGCTGAGGTCCTTCGGCGGGCGATACGTTGCGCGGCCGTAATCGAGCAGCTGCCCGCTGAGCGGATCGGAAACCAGCCGTCGCCAAGTGCCAGACGTGTCGGCCGCGAGCCGCCGGGCCAGCGACGCCGGGATGGGGCCGTGTCCAGCGAGCTCGCCAGGCTGGTCGTCCACACCGAGCAGCGTGGACAAGGCCACGGTGACCTGAACCGCCGGGCGCATGCGCTGCGCCTTCGGTAGCAGTGGGTTGTGCAATGCGGCGACCGCGAGGTCGACAAGTGCGTCCGCGCGCCGCTGGTCGGCGGCGCGCGGGTCGTTGGGGGAGGTGGCCGAACCAAGCGCATCGACAGCAGCACTGATCGCCGCGGCGCCCTCCGCAGGCAACAACGCCCAGAGTTCAGCCATGCCGTCGTCGCGTGGAGTAACGCACATCCGCCGTTCGGCCATCGCCTGCGCGTGCAGCTCCTCCATGCTCGCCGTGGCGACAGACGCAACCGCTCGGCGCACGACGCGCCGGAATTCCGACAGGGTCTGTTCACCAGCTCGCAGCAATACCCGTGCTTCCACCTGCGTTGCCCGTTCGTGGTCCAGCGAATACACGGCCTCAGCGAGGCTCGCCGCGTGCAGGTAGCTGATCTCGCCCCGGCCGAGTTGCACGAGCGTGGCCGGCAACTGGTCGGCGAGCGTCTGCGCCACCGCGATGCGCCGCTGCGCGGTGAGCCCCGACAAGCGCAGCGCACAGGCAACGTCCTCGCGCAGCCAACCTTGACCCGTCCGATCCACATCGTCGGCTGCCGCCGCCGGATCAGCAGCCATCGCAGCGAGCACGCGCTGCTGCATCGCCGCCAGCCACGCGGCCTGCCGCTCCAACGCCACTAGGAGATCGACCCTCCCCGTGTGAGACAACGTGCTCGGGTCGAGCAACGACACGCTTACCCCGGTATCGGGACCCGGCACGTCTCGCGCCGACCATGCTGCGGCTTGATCCGGGTCGTCGAGCACCTCAGCGACCGTCAGCGGCGGTGCGGGACGTTCAAACACATGTTCGAGTATACTGCCCTGCTCGCTCTACTGTCTAGCTAGAATCCCCTTATTTTCAAGGGAAGTTCCGCGTCAGCAGTAGCGCCCCGGTGCGCTCGGCCATTGCCCCCCATGCGCGCCAGGTCGGGCGGGTCTGAGGTCCCGGACGCTGGGGACCGTCGTCTCTAACGCCGTCGTCGTGCAAGGGGTGGACTGGATGTGGCGGGACGGCCTGGCGCGCCGACGGTCTGAAACCGCGGCGACGCTCGCGCTTCCGGGCCGTCCCGTCACCACGACGGGGTGAGGAGCTGCGATGAGAGTCCTGGTCGTCTATGAGTCGATGTATGGCAACACACGGGCGATCGCCGAGGCGATCGGTTCGAGTTTGGGGACCGAGACCCATGTCGTGCCGGTACGCGAAGCGTCCCCGGAGCGGGTGGCGGCAGCCGACCTCCTTGTCGTCGGCGGCCCGACACACATCCGCGGCATGAGCCGTCCGTCCAGCCGCAAGGCCGCTCGCGATGCCGCGAGCAAGCCGGACAGCACGGTGAGCCTCGAACCCGGCGCGGACGGGACGGGTCTGCGCGAGTGGTTAGCCGACCTCGGCACCGTGTCCTGCAGGGCCGCCGCATTCGACACGCGCGTCGACATGCCTGCCATTGTGAGCGGGCGTGCAGCGCCGCATATCGCCCGGCAGCTGCGGCGACACGGCGCACAGTTGGTCGAGTCGCCACGCAGTTTCCTCGTCGACAAGCAGAACCGTCTGCTCGACGGCGAGCACGTGCGCGCCCGCTCGTGGGGCGAAGACCTCGCCAGCGCGTTGCATCCGGCATAGCCCCAAGCAGGTCTGAGATGTGGGATCGCTATTACCGGTGGATGTATCAAGGCGGGCGGCCCAATTGGTGGGCGCGGCCGCAGAACCGGCTCTCGGCCATCATCGGCAGGCTGCTGCCTACCCGGATGGTGACCCTCGAGGTGACCGGCCGGCAGAGCGGCCGAAAGATCTCCTTGCCATTGGCAGTCGCCGACTACGCGGGTAGGTCCTACCTGGTATCAATGCTCGGCAGCGACGTCAACTGGGTGCGCAACGTCAGGGCGGGAGGTGGCCGCGCGGTGCTGTGGCATGGGCCGCGCCGTGAGGTCGTCCACCTCGAGGAGGTCGAGCCGAACGTCCGCGCCCCAATCCTGCGGCGTTACCTCGACCGCGCCCCAGGTGCCCGGCCGCACATCCCGGTGAGCCGGCGTGCTCCGGTTGCGGACTTCGAGCCGATCGCGGCGCAGTTCCCGGTCTTCCGCATCATCCGGAAATCCCCGCGCAACCTACAGTGATGGTGTTGTGTCGTTGAGACAGCGTGGCGCGACGGCGTTGTTCGGTTCGTCCGTCATCTTGCTGGCGGCCGGCACAGTTGCGTGGGTCGCGCAGTGACACAGGACATCGTCGAGCTGCGTCGGCAGCTGTACGGGCTGCATGCGATCCTGCGGCTGCACAACGCGCAGGAAGAGGAAGAGGCGTTCAGCGTGGTACCAGTACGGCCCGCCGATCCGCTGCCCCGACCTAGTCGAGGGCGAGCGCGCCGACGCCGGCGAGCACGAGTTCGGCCAGCTCGTGGTCGCCGTCGATGGTGACGTCCAGTTCGGCCGGATCGAGCCGGCGTGCCGCGACCCGGCACAGCTCGCCCGGGTCGGTGATGATCGTGACGGCCGGCCGTGTGGCCGGGGTGCCCGGCGCCAGGGGCACTGTGTAGGTGCCACCGGCAAGGCCGGTCAGCACGAACCGAGCACTCCGGCCCGGGGCGGCGCTGCCCTGGTAGGCCAGGGCCACGGGCAGGACCGTCATGAGCTCAGCGGACAGGGTGGTCATGCGCTCCGCGTCCAGTTGCAGCAGCGGGCGGCCGGCGGCCAGGCAGACGTCCGTGGCGTGCGCCCACAACTCGAAGGTGCGCATGACGAGCAGACGCTTGACGCTGATGGTCATGTCGTGGAACGTCACCGGGCGAGTGATGTCGCCGGTCGCCGCGGCCGCAGCAACCGCGCGGGCCGCCTCGTACCACTGCCTGGCGACGTCGCGGGGCTCGGTGTCGGCAAGCTGGGCCACCACCGGCCGCGTCGCGGCGACGTGGTCGGGAAGGTCGGGGACGGCCTCGTCCGCCGCGAGCCAGCGCAGCACGAGCCGCTCGACGCCGACCAGGTGTGCGACCAGGTCGCGAACCCGGCCGTGATCGGGGTGCGCGGGTGCGTTCCAGTCGGCGTCGGTGAGCGAGTTCAGCAGGCGGTCCAGGTCGGTGACGGTGCGGTCGAACGCCTCCGCAGGCGGACACGGCTGGGCCGCTCCGACGGGCCGGCCCTCCGGGCGACGGGACTTGGCACGGGCGAGTGTGTCGGCGCGAAGCCCTGTGGGCGGGTCGACGACGGCGTCTTCGGCAAGCGTTGCGACCGCGTCGGCGAGGCCCGGTGGGAACGTCCCGATGCGCAGCTCGGCGTCGGCCTGCTCGTCGGCTTCCAGGGCGTCAAGCGCGAGTAGGGCTGCCGTCTCATCGTCGTAAGGCCGGTTCATCTGATCGCCGCCCGGGTCTCGTCGTCGAGCAGGGTGCGCAGCCGGGCGAGAGCGAGTCGCAGCCGCGACTTGGCGGTCCCTTCCGGTATGCCGAGTGTCTTCGCCACCTGGGTATAGGTCTGGCCGCGGTAATAGGCGAGCTGCACCGCCTCGCGTTGTTCGGCCGGCAGCCTGTCGAGCATCGCGGCCAGCCGTGTTTTGCGCCAGCTCGCCGTGGTGGCGGCGACCACTTCGGGTTCTGGCCCCTCCTCGGCCTCGGGACGCGCCGAGGCGGCTTCGGTGCGGGTACGCCGCTCATGGCGGCGGACCTCGTCGACGGCACGGCGGTGCGCGACCATCGCTAGGTAGGAGCGCAACGAACCACGCGTCAGGTCGACCCGGCCGGGCAGCTCCCACAGGTACGTGAAGACCTCCTGGGTGATGTCGCGAGCAAGCTGCTCGTCACGGGTCACGCGGCGGGCCAGCCCGTACACCAGGCCGGCGTGCTGGTCGTACACCGCGCCGAGCGCGTCGCCGTCGCCTGCCTGGATTCGCGCCAGCAGTAACGCTTCCTGCCGGGCCGATACCCCCACCGTTGCGAAGGTACGGCGCCGGCCGGTCGCCGTCACGATCACGCAAGTAATTCGTCACCTACGGGCATAGCGGATCACTCGAGTGATCCGACAGCGCCTCCGGCGCGAACGATCAGCGACACCCGAGTCCACGCGGTGGCGACGTCGGAGGGACCACAGCCATGCTGGACAAAGACCGATCGCGCTCGACATAATGCTGCGACTGCGCCCGCGCCGCACGACGGTGTGCATACAGCTGCCGGCCCAGGGCATATCACGCGTCAGCCGGTCGATCGGATAGCGTTCCCGTCGAGACCCGCTCCCGACGGAAACTAATTCCCGATGACGCACAAGCTCTCTCTTGACGCCCTTGCCCGTGAGCAACTCGACATCGCGCGCCGCGCCCCGTCGCAGCGTGCCGCCCGCACCGTTACCGGCGGGCACGAGACCACGCTGCGCCAGACGGTGCTAGCACTGTGCGAAGGCGCGAGCCTCGACGAGCACGAGAATCCCGGCGAGGCGACGGTGCTCGTGCTGCAGGGGCGCGTCGAACTGGTCGCCGGCGAGGACCGGTGGCAAGGCCGCGACGGCGACCTGCTCCTCGTCCCGAACACCCGCCACGGCCTGAACGCGTTGACGGATTCCGTCGTGCTCCTCACCGCCGTGCCTGGTGCGCGCGTGGGTTAGGCCCCGCGGTCGAGGTATCGGCTGGCTCGTCCGCGAACATGGCGGCTCGCGGGGCGATTTCCCCGGCCTCACATAGGCCAGGTCGTGGAGGTGGCGTCGGAATCGCCCGACGCCTCTCAGCCTCGAGTATGTCTCTCTCCGGCTCCCTCGCACGTCCCGCGAGCCACTCCCATGGTCGGCTTTCGGCGAGCATGCGGACAGGGCCGAATGTCCCGTCTCACGGCTGCCGGTACGGCAGGTACCCGTGCCCAATCCGGCACATATCAGAAATCGGTCAAGCGACCCGCGCCCGGCAAGTATGTGACAAAGAAGTCTCACGGGCAGTTGCGGGTTGGTTACTCAGAGGCCATACTCTACTCAAGCTCAGGTGGCCGTTCCCCCGTGCGGCCACCTGAGCGCATGTCTGCTTCCGGCGCAGCGCGGCCGCGGGAGCGCTCCTCGCCGGCCTAACTCCGGCGGGTGATCTTGTTGCCGAGCCAGACCAGCGGGTCGTACTTGCGGTCGACGACGCGTTCCTTCATCGGGATGAGCGCGTTATCGGTGATCTTGATGTGCTCGGGGCAAACCTCGGTGCAGCACTTGGTGATGTTGCAGTAACCCAGCCCGAACTCGTCCTGCGCTTGGTTCTTCCGGTCCAGGGCGTCGAGCGGGTGCATGTCTAGTTCGGCGACCCGCATCAGGAAGCGCGGCCCGGCGAATGCCTCCTTGTTCTGCTCGTGATCGCGGACCACGTGGCAGACGTTCTGGCACAGGAAGCATTCGATGCACTTGCGGAACTCTTGCGAGCGCTCGACGTCGACCTGTGCCATGCGGTATTCGCCGGGCTCGAGGCCGGCCGGCGGGGCGAACGCCGGGATCTCGCGTGCCTTCACGTAGTTGAACGAGACATTGGTGACCAGGTCCTTGATCACCGGGAAGCTGCGTAGCGGCGTGACGGTAACGGTCTCGTCCTGCGTGAACGTCGACATGCGCGTCATGCACATCAGGCGCGGCCGGCCGTTGATCTCAGCGCTGCACGAGCCGCACTTACCGGCCTTGCAGTTCCATCGCACGGCGAGGTCGCCGGCCTGGGTGGCCTGGAGCCGATGGATCACGTCGAGGACAACCTCGCCGTCATTGACCTCGACGGTGAAGTCGATCAGGTCGCCCTTGTCGGCGTCGCCGCGCCACACCCGAAAGTGCGCGTCGTAGCTCATGCGTGCTCCTCGACTGGCAATTCCGCTTCGGTCAGGTACTTGGCCAGTTCGTCCCGGTCGAACAACGCCATCAGGTCGGAACGCATCGGCGGCAGCGGCTGTTCGACCACGTCGACGGCGCCGTTCGTGACCGAGCACACCAGGTTCTTCTTGCGCCACTCGGGACGCATCGCCGGGAAGTCGTCGCGAGTATGCCCGCCGCGGCTCTCCTCGCGCAGCAGCGCCGCCCGCGCCACACATTCGCTGACGAGGAGCATGTTGCGCAGGTCCAGCGCGAGATGCCAGCCGGGGTTGAAGTGCCGATCGCCCTCGACGCTCACCTTGGCGGCACGGACCTTCAGTTCGTCCAGGCGCTTGAGTGCCTGGTTCATCTCGTCCGCGGTCCGGATGAGGCCCACCAGATCGTTCATCAGCTGCTGCAATTCCTGGTGCACCGCGTAGGGGTTCTCTCCGCCATTGACGCTGAGCGGTGCCAGTGCGGTCGCGGTGGCCGCCTCGACCTGGTCAGGACGAACGGCGGGGTAGACGCCGCCGAACTGCCGCACGTACTCGGCGGCGCCGAGCCCGGCGCGACAGCCGAACACGAGCAGGTCCGACAGCGAGTTGCCGCCCAGGCGGTTCGAGCCGTGCATACCGCCGGCGACCTCGCCGGCGGCGAACAGCCCCGGCACGCGCGCGGCGGCCGCCGTGTCCGGCTCCACCTCGACCCCGCCCATCACGTAGTGGCAGGTCGGGCCGATCTCCATGGGTTCCTTGGTGATGTCGACGTCGGCCAGCTCCAGGAACTGGTGGTGCATGGACGGCAGCCGGCGCATGATCTCGGCCGCGGGCAGACGCGTCGACACGTCCAGGAACACGCCGCCGTGCGGCGAGCCTCGTCCCGCCTTGATCTCCGAGTTGATCGCGCGGGCCACCTCGTCGCGTGGCAGGAGCTCCGGCGGCCGCTTGTTGTGGTCGGGGTCGGTGTACCAACGGTCGGCCTCGGCCTCGGTCTCGGCGTAGTTCTTGCGGAACACGTCCGGGACGTAGTCGAACATGAACCGCTTGCCCTCGGAGTTGCGCAGCACGCCGCCGTCGCCACGCACCGACTCGGTCACGAGGATGCCCTTCACCGAGAGCGGCCACACCATGCCCGTCGGGTGGAACTGCACGAACTCCATGTTCAGCAGCGTCGAGCCGGCGCGGAGCGCCAGCGCGTGCCCGTCGCCGGTGTACTCCCACGAGTTGGACGTCACCTTGAACGACTTGCCGATGCCGCCCGTCGCCAGGATGATCGCCGGCGCCCGGAACAGCACGAAGTTGCCGTTCTCCCGGTAGTAGCCGAAGGCGCCGCTGATCCGCCCCGACGAGTCACGCAGCAGTTCGGTGATCGTGCACTCGGCGAACACCATGAGCTTGCCGTCGCCGCCGTCGTCCTGCTGGAGCGAAACGATCTTCTGCTGCAGCGTGCGGATGAGCTCCAAGCCGGTGCGGTCGCCGACGTGGGCCAGCCGGGGGTATTCGTGGCCGCCGAAGTTGCGCTGGCTGATCTTGCCTTCCTTGGTGCGGTCGAACAGCGCGCCGTAGGTCTCCAGTTCCCACACGCGCTGCGGCGCCTCCTTGGCGTGCAGCTCGGCCATCCGCCAGCTGTTGAGGAACTTGCCGCCGCGCATGGTGTCGCGGAAGTGGACCTGCCAGTTGTCGTTCGGGTTGACGTTGCCCATGCTGGCCGCGATGCCGCCCTCGGCCATGACAGTGTGCGCCTTGCCGAACAGCGACTTGCTGATGATCGCGGTGCGCATGCCGGCTTCGCGCGCGGCGATCGCAGCACGCAACCCGGCGCCGCCCGCGCCGATGACGACGACGTCGTAGTTGTACTTCTCGGTCTCGGTCATGTGGTCGCCTCTAGTTAATGATGCGCGGGTCGCCGAACGCCCCCGAGGCGACCAGCGCGATGTACGCGTCGGTCAACATCAACGTGCCGAGCGTGATCCAGGCTAGCTGCATGTGCCGGGCGTTCAGCTTCGAGATGAACGTCCAGGTTTTATAGCGCAGCGGATGACGGGAGAAGCTGCGCAACCGTCCACCCACGATGTGGCGGCAGGAGTGGCAGGACACCGTGTACCCCCACAGCAGCACCACGTTGGTCAGCATGATCAGCGTGCCCAGCCCGACGCCGGGGTCGCCGTCGGCGCCGCGGAAGGCTCGGATCACGTCGTAGGTGTTGACGAGCGATATGAGGATCGCGACATAGAAGAAGTAGCGGTGCGCGTTCTGGATGATCAGCGGGAAGCGTGTCTCACCGGTGTAGCGGGCACGCGGCTCGGGGACGGCGCAAGCCGGCGGTGAGAACCAGAACGAGCGGTAGTACGCGCGCCGGTAGTAGTAGCAGGTGAATCGGAAGCCGAGCAGGAACGTCAGCGTGATGATCGCCAACGGCAGGAACGGCGGGAAGTGGCCGAACCACGTGCCGAAGTCGCGGGCCTCTTTGGGGCACGACGCCGAGACGCACGGCGACGAGAACGGTGAGAGGTAGTGGTAGCGCTCGACGAAGTACGCGCGTTGGCTGGTGATCCGCACCACGCCGTAGATCAGCCATATCGAGAGCCCAGTGACGACGAGCACCGGCTGGACCCACCAACGATCGATGCGCAACGTACGGGCGGCGATGCTTGCTCTGCCGGGGGCGTGGATGCCGGTGTCCGGCGTCCTCACGGTGGTCACGCTGGTATCTCCCAGTCACATCATCGTGAGCGCATTTCTGCGCCTGTGCACGCAGTCTTGTACCACAGTGCGTCATTGCCAACATCTCGCCGGTCACAGTCGGCGCCCACGACGCGCCGAGTTGGTCGTGTAAGCTCGTCCGTCGGCGCGCGGTATGCGGGCTCGGCCCCTTTAGCTCAGTCGGCAGAGCGTCTCCATGGTAAGGAGAAGGTCTACGGTTCGATTCCGTAAAGGGGCTCATACTGACACCCAACGGCGGGGTAGCTCAGTCTGGCAGAGCAAGCGGCTCATAATCGCTGTGTCGCCGGTTCAAATCCGGCCCTCGCTACGAACGTTCGTCCATCTCTTCGAAAGGCACTTCCCGTGGCAGCCACCGACATCCGGCCCAAGATCACTTTGGCGTGCCAGGAGTGTAAGCACCGCAACTACATCACTCGCAAGAACCGGCGCAACGATCCCGACCGGATGACGCTGAAGAAGTTCTGCCCCAACTGCGGCAAGCACACCGAACACCGCGAGACGCGGTAAGTATTACATCGCGTCACACCTAGTGCGCTCCTGGCGTGAGTGAGGCCGCACGTCCGGCGGACGGGCGACGGGAGCGGTGGAACGAGCACCGGATCCGCCGCCGTGCCGTCCTCGTCGATGCCGGCGTGGCGGCCATCGATCGCTACGGGGCCGACTCCAGTGCGGAGGAGATCGCCGCAACGGCCCGGGTCAGCCGCACCGTGCTGTATCGCTACTTCCGCGACAAGGAGGACCTGTGCGGCGCCGTCTGCCGGCGCATGGGGGAGATCGTCATCGCCCAGCTCAAGGCGCCGCTGCGGTCCGGCGCTACGGCGAACGAGATCATCGGCGGCACGTTGGAGGCGCTCAGCGACTGGGTCGAGGCGCATCCGCGACAGTACGAGTTCCTGCGCCGGCGCGGCGCGGCGCTCGGTGACGTCGAGGCAACCATCGCGGATCAGCTTGCCGAGCTGCTCCGCGGCGTCACCACGGCGTTCGGGCTGCCCACCAGGCTGGCCGAGCCCACGGCGCAGTCGCTGGTGGGAATGGTCGAGCACACCCTCGCCTGGTGGATGAAGTCGCGCACGATCAGCCGGCACGGTCTCGTCGAGCACCTGCGGCACGCGATCTGGGACGTCATCGACGGCGAGCTGCGCCGGGCCAACATCACGCTGGGCCTGGACGATCCGCTGCCCGTCGCACCGGCGGGTAGCCGATAAGCGTTCGCCTGCAGACCCGCCGAGCGACGCGGCCCGGCGGATAGAGTCGGTCCATGCCGCTCGACCAGTCCTTTGTCGGGCGGGTCTACCCGCCCACGCCGCCGTACGAGGTGGGGCGCGAGAAGATCCGCGAGTTCGCCGATGCCATCGGCGACGCCAACCCCGTCTACCGCGACCCTGCCGCCGCGAAGGACCACGGCCACCCCGACGTGATCGCGCCGCCGACGTTCGGCATCCTCGTGACGTCGCGCGCCGGCCACCAGGTGATCATGGATCCGGAACTCGGCGTCGACTACTCGCGCGTGGTCCACGGCGAGCAACGCTTCAGCTACGTGCGCCCGATCCGCGCCGGGGACGCGCTGTCCGTCGTCGTCACGGTCGAGAGCGTCCGTTCCGCGGCCGGCAACGACATCGTTACGACGAAGGGCGAGGTGTCCACTGTGGACGGTGAGCCAGTACTCACGGCGCACGCGACACTCGTCGTCCGCGGGGCGGGCTCATGACCACGGTCGGCACGGTCCTGCCGGCGCAGACCTTCCCTATCGGGCGCGCCGATCTGGTTCGGTACGCGGGCGCGTCCGGCGACTTCAACCCGATTCACTGGAACGAGCGTTTCGCAACGTCGGTCGGCCTGCCCAACGTCATCGCGCACGGCATGTACACGATGGCCCTGGCGGCTCGGGTCGTCACCGACTGGGCCGGCGACCCAGGCGCGCTGGTCGAATACGGAGTGCGGTTCACCCGCCCTGTGGTGGTGCCGGACCCCGACGGCGCGGTGCTCGACGTCGCGGGCGAAGTGTCGGCGGTTCGTGACGACGGGCTCGTCGTGGTCGACCTCACCGCGACCGTGAACGGCCAGACCGTGCTCGCGAAGGCGCGCGCGATCGTGCGTCCGCCCTCGTGAGGATCGGGCTGGCGGTGGCCGGCGCCGCGCTCGTGCTGGCCGCCTGCTCGACCACCACCGGCGGCCGCGGATCGCTCGGAGCCTCGCCCTCTCGGCCAACTGCGCCGTCCTCGGGCGTGCCGACCACGCCGACCGCGTCGCCGAGTAGCGCCGCGCCGGGCGGCTGCCCCGCAAGCTACATAGCGCCGGACCCGCACCGGCCCAGGGTGACGCTGCGGTTCACGGTCGGCGCCGACCTCGGCACGGTGCAGGGCAGCGAGCACATCGAGTTCACCCCGGACCTCCCGATCACCGAACTGGTCTTTCGGCTCACTGCCAACACTGCTCCGACCGTCGCGGCCGGGAACAAGATCGTGATCGACAAGGCGTCGGCTGATCTCGGCGGCGGCGCCCCGCACTACGACGGCGACGGCGCGGCGCCGGGCACCCAGGGCGGACTGCTGCGCATTCCGTTCGCCGCACGGATCCCGGCCGGGACCACCGTCACGGCCGACATCACGTTCACGGTGACACTTGGCAACGAGTCGTTCGACCGCTTCGGCCGGGTCGGCAGCGGCGCCCAACGGTTCGCGTGGTTCGCCTCGGCGCAGCCGCTGCTGGCCTGGGAACGGGGCTACGGCTGGCACACCGAGCCGATGTTGCAGTTCGCCGCCGAAAGTGCGACGAGCGAGGCGATGCAGACCGACCTCACCGTCACGGCGCCGGCGTCCGACACGGTGATCATGTCCGGCGATCCGTCCGATCCGCCGGCCGGTGGCAGCGCGCGCACCTGGCATTCGACGATCGCCGCTGCCCGGGATGTAAGCGTCGCCGTCGGCCCCTTCGTGGTCAGCGACTCCACGGTGAACGGCGTCAAACTCCGAGTTGGGGCCCCGAGCGCCGGCGTACGCGATCAGCTGGTGCCGCTGTTCCGGCTGGCGATGACCGAGCATGCCAAGCGGTTCGGACGGTTCCCGTTCCCGTCGCTGTCGGTGGCAAGGGTGCCGGCGCCGGGCGGCGGCATCGAGTACCCGAGCTCGATCCTGATGCTCGACAGCTCACAGCTGGTCGCCGTGCACGAGACGGCCCACCAGTGGTTCTACGCGATGGTGGGCGACTCGCAGGCCACCCACGCCTGGCTGGACGAGGCGTTCGCGAGCTACGCCGAGCAACTCGTCGACGATGACCCGCCACCTCCCGGGACGCTGAACATGCGCGGCAACGTCGACGCGCCGACGGCGTCCTACGGCAGCTACGCAGACCTCTACTACACCGTCACCTACAACAAGGGATCTGCCGCGTTGCAGGCTGCTCGAGCAGCGGCAGGGCCGGCGAAATTCGACGCGGCGATCCGCTGCTATGTCAACGCCAACGCGTGGCGCATCGCCAACCCGTCCGACCTCGAGGCCGCGCTGCACGATCTGCCGGCGGCGATCTCTATCCTTCGAAAGGCGCACGCCCTGCCATGATCGACGTACGTGACAACAGCGACGAATTCCAGTACGAGGCGCGCCTTGACGACCAGCCCGTCGGATTCGCCTACTACCGCACCGAGCCCGGCCGGGTGATCTTCACGCACACCGAGGTACGGGCCGAAGCCGAGGGCAAGGGCGTGGGCACTGCGCTTGTCCGCTGGGCTCTTGACGACGTGCGCCGCCGTGGGCTCGCCGTCGTCCCTCTGTGTCCCTTTGTACGCGGGTTCATCTCCCGGCACCCCGAGTACCAGGACCTGGTGGCGTAATACGTCAACCGGAGTCGGCGACGAGCTTGGCGATGCGGCTGACGCCCTCCGCGAGATCCGCGTCGCCCAGGGCATAGGAGAGCCGCGCATATCCGGGCGTGCCGAACGCCTCGCCGGGCACGACGGCAACCTCGGCTTCGTCCAGGATGATGCCGGCTAGCTCGGACGAGTTGCTCGCGACGCGTCCGCGCAGCGGCTTGCCGAGCAGCCCCTTGACGGACGGATACGCGTAGAACGCGCCGAGCGGCTCGGGGCAGACAATGCCCGGGACGTCGCTCAGCATGCTCACGATCGTGCGGCGGCGGCGGTCGAACGCGTCACGCATCATCGCGACGGCGGACAGGTCGCCGCTGACCGCCGCGAGCGCCGCCATCTGTGAGACGTTCGAGACGTTCGACGTGGAGTGCGACTGGAGGTTGGTCGCCGCCTTGACCACGTCGATGGGCCCGATCAGCCAGCCGACCCGCCAGCCGGTCATGGCATAGGTCTTGGCGACACCGTTGAGGACGACGACACGGTCGCCCAGTTCGGGCACGGCGGTCGCGATCGAGACGTGCTCGGCGCCGCCGTAGACGAGGTGCTCGTAGATCTCGTCGGTCACCACCCACAGGCCGTGTGCTGCCGCCCATCGTCCGATCTCGACGATGTCCTCGCGGGGATAGACGGCACCGGTCGGGTTGGACGGCGAGACGAACACCAGCACCTTCGTCCGCTCGGTGCGCGCCGCCTCGAGTTGTTCGACGGTGGCCAGGTAACCGGACGTCTCGTCAGTGACGACCTCGACCGGCACGCCGTCGGCGAGCTTGATCACCTCCGGATACGTGGTCCAGTACGGGGCGATCAGCAACACCTCGTCGCCTGGGTCGAGCAGCGTAGCGAATGCGTTGTAGACGGCATGCTTGCCGCCGTTGGTAACGAGGACGTTGGCGGCCGCCGTCTCGAATCCGCTGTCGCGCTTGGTCTTCACGGCGATGGCTTCGCGCAGCTCGGGGAGTCCGGGCACGGGCGTGTAGTGGTGGTACTTCGGGTTGCGCGCTGCCGCGACCGCAGCCTCGACGATGTAATCGGGAGTGGGAAAGTCCGGCTCACCTGCGCCGAAGCCGATGACCGGACGTCCGGACGCCCGGAGCGCTTTCGCCTTGGCATCGACGGCCAGCGTGGCGGATGCGGCGATGGCGGCGACGCGGTCAGATATCCGGGTTCCCATCGGCCTATCCTCCCAGACGGCATCAACCGGCTACGGCTAGCGTGTGCGGCTATGCAGGACGGGGCCGAGCTGATCGGTGCCATCGGACGCGTCACCGTTCCGATCCCGGAGGGGGGACCGGGTGAGGTCATGCTCCCGGTACGAGGTGGGACCGAGGCATTCGCGGCGTGGGCCGACCAGCCGATTCCCAAGTCCGCCCGCGTGATGGTCATCGAGGCGCTGTCCGGGCGCTCGGTCGTCGTCACCCGGTATCCGTAGCCGGTCATGGCGAGAGAGGAAGTGGATCATGCTGTTCTGGCATGTTCCCGCGCCGAACGAGGCGCTGCTGATTACGGGGTCGAAGCGGCGTAGCACCGAGGCGCCGTTCCGCATCGTCACCGGCCGGGGCAGCTTCGTGCTGCCGGTGTTCCGTAAGGCCAGCAGACTCTCGCTGGCGCTACGGGTGTCGGAGATCATCGAGGATTGCGTGACCGTCCAGGGCATCAGGCTGAACGTGCAGGCCGTGGCGGCGTTCAAGGTCGGCGACGACACGGCCTCGATCGCGAATGCAGCGCGCCGGTTCCTCACCGAGCAGGACCAGATGGAAGAACTGGTCGGGCGGGTGCTCGCCGGGCACCTGCGCTCGATAGTCGGCGCGCTGACCGTCGAGGAGATCATCCGCGAACGTGACCGGCTGGCCCAGGAGGTCACCGAGGGCAGTCATACCGAGATGGAGAAGCTCGGCCTCATCCTCGACGCGATGCAAATCCAAGAGATTGCCGACGCGAGCGGCTACATCGACAACATCGCGGCGCCGTACGCAGCGGCGGTCGCGAGCCAGGCGCGTATCGCCGCCGCCAAGTCCGATCAGGAGGCGTTCGAGCGCGAACAGCAGGCGGCGGCGCTGAAGGCGCAGTACGAGCGGGACACCGCGATCAAGCATGCCGGTTTCCAGGCAGAGGTGGAGGAGGCCCGGGCTCGCGCGGCTCAGGCCGGCCCACTCGCCGAGGCCAGCTCCGCCCAGGAAGTGATCACCCAGCAGACGACATTGGCGCAGCGGCAGGCCGAGCTTGCCGCGCAGCGCCTGGAGGCCGAGGTGCGGCGGCCCGCCGACGCCGAGGCGTATCGGCAGCGGACCCTCGCCGAGGCCGGCCGCGACCAGGCGCGGTTCCAAACGGAGGCCGAGGCATACCGCCGCACCGTCGTTGCCGACGCGGAGGCCAAGGCCGCCCGGATTCAGGCCGACGCCCAGGCGTACACCCGGCAGGCGACCGCCGAGGGGGAGGCCCAGGCCGTGCGCGCGCAGGCGGAAGCCTCCGCCTTCGCCGAGCGGACCACCGCCGAGGCCAACGCCGAGGCGAACGCCAAGCGTGCTGAGTCGCTCCGCGAGGGCAACCAGGAACTCATCGCGGCGAACCACCTCGTCGAGGTGCTGCCGGTCATCGTCGAGGCGGCCTCGCGCGGGCTGACCGGAGCCAACGTCACCGTGCTGAACGGCGCGTCCGGCGTGAACGAGGTGCTCGCCGGGCTGATCACCCAGGGCGCCTCCATTCTGGACACCGCTCGCCGCTCGCTCAGCGTGCCGCTCCCGCCGAACGACGACGGAGCCGGCCGGGCCGACCCCCCGGCGCGGAGCATCGCGTCGTCCTGACCCCGATGCGGGCGGGTTGGCGCCGGCTTGGAGGCGGTGGCCACCGGGCCGTACACTCGCATCCGGGGTCGGCTGGGCCTTGCGTCAGCATGCACCGATGTCGTCCCGGCCTGGGCTGGTTCCATCACGGCCTAGGGGCGTGGCTCAATTGGTAGAGCACCGGTCTCCAAAACCGGCGGTTGCAGGTTCGAGTCCTGTCGCCCCTGCGGAGCGCTGATGTATGAGAAGCGGCGCCCGAGCAACATGGCGTGCCACCCGGCACGCCACCGAGAGGAGAGATCGTGACTGCGACGCGCACCGAGTCCGCAGCACCCCGTCCGTCGAGCGGGGGACCCGGCGGCCGCCCGGGGCGCTACATCCGCGAAATCATCTCGGAGATGCGCAAGGTCCTCTGGCCTTCGCGCCACGAACTGGTGACGTACACGGCGGTTGTGATCGTCTTCGTGGTGATCATGGTGTCGATAGTGGGCTTCCTGGACCTCGGGCTTGCCAAGCTGGTCCTGAAGATCTTCGGCTGACCGAGCACGTCCCGCCCCGACCAAGCACACAAAGCACGTGAGGAAGTAAAGCTGTGTCCGACTACGAGAGCGCGCCTGGCGACGCGCGGTCGAGAGAGCAAGCCGACCTCGCCGCCGCTGCGCGACTGCTCGGCGCGAATGAGAACGACGCCGAGGCAGAGGTGCGCGACGAGGCGGGCGACGACGCGGCCGCTGTGGAGTCCGCCGCGCCGGTCGAGGCCGAGGCGGCCGAGCCCGAGGCTCCGGCCGATACGGCCGTTGCCGAACCCGCGGCCGAAGACGCCGAGGAAGAGGACCCGATCGAGACATTGCGCCGCGAACTGCGCAATCAGATCGGCGACTGGTACGTGGTGCACTCCTACGCCGGCTACGAGAACAAGGTGAAGGCCAACCTCGAAAGCCGCATTCAGAGCCTGGACATGGAGGAGTACATATTCCAGGTCGAGGTGCCGACCGAAGAGGTCGTCGAGATCAAGAACGGCAAGCGCCAGCAGGTGCAGCGCAAGGTGTTCCCGGGCTACATCCTGGTTCGGATGGACCTCAACGACGAGTCGTGGGGCGCGGTGCGCAACACGCCGGGTGTGACCGGGTTCGTCGGAGCCACGTCCCGCCCGTCGCCGCTGTCGCTCGACGAGGTCGCCAAGATTCTTGCACCGGCCACCCAGAAGGCCGCGGCGGTCGCGCGGGGCACCACGACCACCACCGCAAAGCCAGAGGTCCAGGTCGTCGACTTCAGCGTCGGCGAGTCCGTCACGGTCATGGACGGCCCGTTCGCCACCCTGCCGGCGACGATCAGCGACATCGACCCGGTGCACCAGAAACTGCAGGTGCTCGTCTCCATCTTCGGACGCGAGACGCCTGTCGAGCTGTCGTTCAGCCAAGTCGCCAAGATCTGAGAAAGAAGCCAATGCCTCCCAAGAAGAAGCTCGCCGCGATCATCAAGCTGCAGATCCAGGCCGGCGCCGCCAACCCGGCGCCGCCCGTGGGTCCGGCACTCGGCCAGCACGGCGTGAACATCATGGAGTTCTGCCGGCAGTACAACGCGGCCACCGAGTCGCAGCGCGGGCAGATCATCCCGGTCGAGATCTCGGTCTACGAGGACCGTTCGTTCACCTTCGTCACCAAGACGCCGCCGGCCGCACAGCTGCTGAAGAAGGCCGCCGGCGTCGACAAGGGCAGCGGCGAGCCGCACACGAACAAGGTCGGCACCGTGACCATGGACCAGGTGCGCGAGATCGCCCAGACGAAGATGGAAGATCTCAACGCCAACGACGTCGACCAGGCTGCGAAGATCATCGCCGGCACGGCCCGTTCGATGGGGATCACCGTCAGCGGCTGAGTGCCGCCGGCCGTGGGAGGGCGCGCAAGCGTCCGCGACTACCACAAAGGAGACAGGAATGAAGCACAGCAAGGCCTATCGCAAGGCCGCAGAGCTCGTCGACCGGGACAAGACGTACACGCCGCTCGAGGCCGCCCGGCTGGCCAAGGAGTCCTCACCAACCAAGTTCGACGCCACCGTCGAGGTGGCGCTGCGGCTCGGTGTCGACCCGCGTAAGGCCGACCAGATGGTGCGCGGCACGGTCAACCTGCCGCACGGCACCGGCAAGACGGCCCGGGTGATCGTCTTCGCCACCGGGGACAAGGCAGCAGAGGCTGAGGCCGCTGGAGCCGACCGGGTCGGCAGCGACGACCTGATCGCCGCGATCCAGGAGGGGTACCTCGATTTCGACGCCGCGATCGCGACCCCCGACCAGATGTCGAAGGTGGGGCGCATCGCCCGCATTCTCGGCCCGCGCGGGCTCATGCCGAACCCGCGGACCGGCACGGTGACGCCGGACGTCGCGAAGGCGGTCAGCGACATCAAGGGCGGCAAGATCACCTTCCGGGTGGACAAGCAGTCCAATCTGCACCTGATCCTGGGCAAGACGTCGTTCACGCCGGAGCAGCTCGTCGAGAACTACGCCGCCGCCCTGGACGAGGTGTTGCGCGCCAAGCCGTCCTCGGCGAAGGGCAAGTACCTCAAGAAGGTCACGTTCGCCACGACGATGGGCCCCGGCATCTCGGTCGACGCAAACCGCACCCGCAACCTCCTAGAGGACGCAGGAGCGTCCCAGGCCTGAGCTGAGCGAAGCGCGAAGAGCGCTTGCGCCAAACAGCGAAGGGCGACCTTCGGGACGTAACCACGTGAGCGATGAGCGCTTGCGCGAAGAGCCCGCCGCCGCGACGCGGCCCGCGCCGTGAGGCGCGGTGTGGCGGGAGGCATCCGCCCCTTGGGGCGGTGCCGGAGCGACACGCCCGGCGGATTAGGTCAGCGCTGCGGATCGGTCGCGAGTGCGCGGTGTACGTGTCCCGAGTACCGCCGCACCCTCCGTGCTCGCGACCGATCCCAGCAGGGTGACGGGCGGCCCCCCAGCACGCCCACCACACCAGGACGGAACGCCCTACCCGGCCGGGTGATACATGCCCGGCGGAGAAAGATGTCCGGCTCAGCGGGGCAGGCACACCGTCGCACTCCACCCGGCAGCGGACGCTAGGGTCGGACGTCATGAACTGCACGCGCGTCGCGGCGCTTGCCGGCGCCGTGCTCGTTGTCGCCGGCTGCTCGACCGCGACGAAGGGCAAAGGCGTCGGACCCGTGTACACCACCGTGGCAGGGCTCGGGGCGGCGCTGGCGCACGCCAATGCGCAACTGACGTCCGAACAGGGCAGCCTGCATCTGACCGCCGGGCCTATCGACGAAACCGGCACGTTCGCCGGGCAGCTCAACGGCGGCAACGTCGTCTCGCTCGAAGCTCGCTACACCACCACGCTGCAAGGCAACACCACCAAGCTGCACATGATCATCGTCGGCGGCAAGCTCTACGTCGAACGTGGTCAGCACGGCAAGCCTTGGGTCGTCGCCACCCCCGACAGCCCTGACCCTGTCGTCGCGGAACTCGCCAAGGACATCCCCGGGACGCTGACCCAGTCGGGCGTAGGCCAGTTCGTACTGATGGTCTCGGCTGCGGAGAATCTCAAGATGGTGGGCCAGGAAACCGTTGACGGTGTGTCGTGCATGCATTACAGCCTGTCGGTCGACACGCGTCGCGCCGCGCAGAAGCTGCCGGGTTCACAGGGTCAGCAGATGCAGCAGGCCGCCGACAGCGGCGTCGACATGATCCCGCTGAACATCTGGGTCGACGGACAGGGCCTGGTACGCAAAGTCACCGACACGGTCAAGACAGAACAGGCGACTGCGGCACTCGAGTTGCGGCTGAACCATTTCAATGAAGACGTTCACATAACAGCGCCACCACCTAGCCAGATTGGCTCTGGCTAACCACCCGCTCGCATGGTTCGATCGCGCAGGACGCGAACGAAGGAGCGACATGCGAGCACTCGTCGCCGCCATAGTGGTGGCCGGATCACTGGTCGTATTCTCGCCGGCGACGCACGCGGATACACCCGCAGGCCCCGGCGCGCTGAGCCATTTCGACATGGCACGCAAGGATTGCCTCGGCACCGCACGCAATACCACGTCGAAGATCTGGTACACAGTGGCGGGCGGCGTGCTCTCGGACGTGTATGCGCCGACGATCGATACGACGAACATCGAGACGCTGCAGTACCTCGTCACCGACGGCTCGACGTTCACCGATCTCCAGTCGCGTGACACGACGTACACGGTGAGTGCCGATTCCACCGGGATGATCTGCACCGTCACGTCCACGGCGAAATCCGGCGCATATCGGCTCGCCACCACATACCTGACGGACCCGTCGCGGTCCAGCGTTGTGATGAGCACGCAGTACACGCCGCTGACCGCGGCGGCCGCGGGCTACCACCTGTACGTGCGCATGGACGCGACGGTCGGTGGGAACGGCGGCGGCGGGTCGGGCAATGGCGGCGCCGATAACGCGGTCATCGACCCGTCCGGCGCCATGGTCTCTTACGACACAGTCACCGCCACGAACGCGGCAAATCGCGACTATGCGGTGCCGTCGTACCTCGCGCTGCGCGCCGACCAGCCGTTCCCCGTTGCCGCGAGCGGCTTCGTCGGAACGCCGAGCGACGGACTGACCCAGCTCGACTCCGCCCACGCGCTGACGCCGAACGCCACTGCGATGAACGGCAACGTCGAGCAGACCGCGGGCGTTACTCCCGACAAGCACGGAAACTTCACGTTGGCGCTCGGCTTCGGCACGACGCAGGCGAGTGCCGTCGCGACCGCGGGCGCCACGCTCAACACCCCGTTCGGCTCGCTGCGCGGTCAGTACGCCGCGGGCTGGAAGAACTACGACGACGGGCTGCGCGAGCCGTCCGGCAACCTGCCCGGACTCACGCACGCGCAGCAGCAGGCCGCGGTGCGCGAGTACTACACGTCGGCGAACGTGGTGAAGGCCTCTGAGGACAAGACGTTCCCAGGTGCGATCGTCGCATCCATGGCATCGCCCTGGGGGCAGGCCGTCTCGGCCGGCGACCCGGCGAACACGTACTTCGGCTCGTACCGCGAGGTGTTCTCACGCGACCTTTATGAGGCGTGGACGGCACTGCTGACCGACGGTGACCTCTCCACGGCCCAGGCGGCGACCCGCTTCCTGTTGGAGAAGCAGCAGTTGCCTAACGGGTCGCTGCCGCGCAACTCGCTGGTGAACGGGAAGCTCGCCCCGGACTCGTTCAACACCCAGTTGGACGAGGTGGCCTACCCGATCCTGATGGTGCTCCAATCCGGGCTTGCCGGTGACGACACGCTGTGGCCGCATGTGCAGGCCGCAGCGAACTACCTGATCGCGCACGGGCCCTCGGCCGGTCCTGAGCGGTGGGAGGAGCAGAGCGGCTACTCACCGTCGACGATCGCCGCCGAAATCGCCGGGCTGGTCGCCGGGGCCACGATGGCGCAACAGCGCGGCGACATGGTCGACGCCCGGATCTGGTTCGCCACCGCCGACCTCTACCAGCGTTCGATCAAGGGCTGGGCGGTCACGACGAACGGCCCACTGTCGAATATGCCTTACTTCATCAGGCTCTCGAAGACCGGCGATCCGAATGCGGCTATCTCCTACAACGTCGGCAACGGCAGCGTGCTCAATCACGACCAGCGCACTGTGATCGACGCCGGGTTCCTCGAGCTGGTTCGCCTCGGTGAGCTGCCGGCAACCGACCCGGACGTCCTGAACTCGCTCTCCGTCGTGGACGCCACGATCGAGAAGCAGACGCCGAACGGCCCGGGTTGGCTGCGCTACAACGACGACGGTTACGGCGACTGCGTCGTCGCGTCGGGTCACACCTGCTCGCCGGACGGCCAGCCGTGGGCACCGTCGAACCAGGGGACCGGGCACATCTGGCCGGTGCTCTCCTCAGAGCGCGCGGAACAAGAGCTGGCCACCGGCAG
>JBPYES010000401.1:0-5397 GCA_051984825.1 Jatrophihabitantaceae bacterium | reverse complement strand
GCGGCGATGACGGAGCGGCGGCGGCCCCCCGCGTTCGACGTCGACGCGCTGCTCGCGGATGCCGAGACGCGCATCGTGGTGACCTGCGGCAGCGGCGGCGTCGGCAAGACGACGACTGCCGCGGCGCTGGCATTGCGGGCCGCCGAGCAGGGGCGGCGCACGGTCGTCCTCACCATCGACCCGGCGCGCCGGCTCGCCCAGTCGATGGGGCTGACCGAGCTGGACAACACGCCCCGGCCCGTGAAGGGCGTGGACGGCGACTTGTTCGCGATGATGCTGGACATGAAGCGGACATTCGACGACGTCGTGTCCGCGCACTCAACGCCGGATCGCGCCGAGCAGATCTTCGCCAACCCGTTCTACCAAGCGCTGTCGTCGTCATTCGCCGGCACGCAGGAGTACATGGCGATGGAGAAGCTGTCGCAGCTGGCCGAAACCGGCGAGTGGGACCTGATCGTCGTCGACACGCCGCCGTCCCGCTCCGCGCTGGACTTCCTCGATGCCCCGCAGCGGCTGGGACGCTTCCTGGACGGCCGGATGATCCGCATGCTGGTTGCCCCGGCGCGGGCGGGTGGACGTGCCTCGATCAAGCTCGTGACGGTGGGGCTGACCGTGTTCAGCAAGGTGTTCTCCCGCATTCTCGGCGGCGACCTGCTGGAAGACGTCTCGTCGTTCGTCGCGGCCCTCGAGACGATGTTCGGCGGATTCCGGCAGCGCGCCGAGCAGACGTACCAGCTGCTCAAGGCGCCTGGCACCGCGTTCGTCGTCGTCGCCGCGCCCGAACCGGACGCGCTCCGCGAGGCGTCCTACTTCGTCGAGCGCCTCTCCCGGGACGCCATGCCGCTCGCCGGACTCGTCGTCAACCGGGTGCACCAGGCCGTCCCGGGGCTGACCGCCCGCCGCGCCGAGGCCGCTGCCGACGCGCTTACCGAAAAGGCCAATCCTGATCTGGCGTTGGCCGAAGCAGCGCTTCGAGTACACGTCGAGACCGCCCTGGCGGCGGAGCAGGACGCGCGCATGGCCCGCCGGTTCGCCGCGGCGCATCCGGACGTCGCGACGGCCAGCGTGCTCGCGTTGCCCTCGGACGTCCATGACCTGGACGGGCTGCGCCGAATCGGCGAGCTGCTCGGCACCACGTGACAAACGCTCCGGCTGCGCCCGGACACCCAACGTGGTGCATATGGTCGCCCTGGGCGGTTCCCGTACTCTAGTGCTCCGTGCGTCCGAACAAGGCAGAGGCTCTCCTCAAGCTCATTGGTGTGCTTGCGGCGTTCGCGGTGCTGGCCGCCGGCGTGTTGCTGCCCTATGTCGGCGGTATCGGCCTGGTGGCGGGCCGGGAATCCGCGAAGTTCATGACCACCAAGTGCAACCTCCAAGAGACGCCGCCGGCGCAGAAGACGGTCATGTACGCGAGCGACGGCAAGACGGAGCTCGCAACGCTGTACACATACGACCGCGAGCTCGTCTCGAGCTTGTCCGACATCCCGAAGTACCTGCAGCAGGCACTGATCGCCACTGAGGACCGCCGTTTCTACAGCCATCACGGGGTGGACATGCGCGGACTGCTGCGCTCGGCGGTCAACTCGTCCAGCGGCGACACGCAGGGCGGCTCGACGCTGACCATGCAGTACGTCAAGCAGGTGCGCTATTACCAGGCCGACACGGACGCGGAGCGTCAAGCGGCGATCAGCCAAACGCTCAACCGCAAGATGGAGGACGCCAAGTGCGCCCTCGACATCGAGAAGCGGGAGTCGAAGGACCAGATCCTGCTGAACTACCTGAACATCGCGTTCTTCGGCGAGAACTCCTACGGCATCGGCACGGCTGCGAAGAACTTCTTCGGCGAGTCTGTAGACAAACTCACGCTCCCGCAGGCGGCGCTGCTGGTGGGCGTGGTGAAGGCCCCGTCCGAGTACGACCCGTTCGTCCCGGCCAACCGCAAGGCGGCGATCGAGCGGCGCAACCAGGTGATCCAAAACCTCGCTGGCAACCACGACATCAGCCAGGCCGACGCTGACCGGTACAAGGCTGCGCCGCTCTCGCTCGCGACCACGACGCAGCAAAGCGTCACGCAGGGATGCGCCGGCGCGAACCCGGCGATCATGAACGCCGGCTTCTTCTGCGACTACGTGCGGTCGTGGCTCGAGAGCGCGGGCGGCATGACCGACAAGCAGCTCAACACCGGCGGCTACAAGATCGTGACGACGATCAATCCGTCACTCCAGAATCAGCTCCAGCAGTCGCTGGCTGCACAGATCCCCGCGAACTCGAAAACCACAGCCATCATGCCGGTCGTCGATCCACACACCGGCAACGTCCTCGCTATGGCTACGAGCAAGCGGTACGGCATCCAGAACGACGGCGGGCACACGACGCTGCCCGTGTTCACGACGGCAAGCGCCGGCGGCGGATCGACGTACAAGCTGTTCTCGCTGCTTGCCGCTTTGAAGGTCGGTGTGCCGACCAGTCTGCCGATGAGCGCAGCCCAGGACATGACGTACACGACGTCGCACTGCGGTACCACCGGGTTCGTCGCGCAGAACGACAACACGGGCTCGGGCTTCACGCGCACGGAAACCCTTGCCTCTGCAACAGCCAAGTCGTCCAACACATATTTCGTCGCGCTCGAGGACAACCTGTTCCAGCAGTGTGAGCTGACGCCATACGTGAACACGGCACTCGACCTCGGCATGAACGCCCTCAAGCAACCTGATCCGAATGCCAGGAAGGGCACGCTGGCCGACAGCATCATCAACCAGCAGCAGGCGACCTTCACGCTCGGCCCCGCGCCCACCAGCCCGCTCCAGCTGACCGGTGCGTACGCGGCGCTCGCCAATGACGGCACGTTCTGCCCGCCGGCGCCGGTCCTGTCGATCAAGGACCAGAACAGCAAGGACGTGGACTTCAACCGCACACCGTGCGCGCAGAAGATGGCCCCTCAGGTTGCCCGCATTGCGCTCGGGGTGCTCGCGGGCGACACGCACGCGCCGGGTACCTCCGCGCAGGCGTTCGCGAGCCTCTACGGCGTCGATCCGGGCATCACCGTGGCCGGTAAGACTGGCACCGTCAACGCGTCGAAGAACGGTCACCAGCTGGACACGAACGCCGACCTGTGGTTCGCCGGCGTCACGCCCAACTACGTAGCCACCACCGCTCTGTTCAACATCGACAATCCCAACAAACCGATCGTCGGCATCCCCGGCATGGGCGACGACGCGGCATCCCACCTCACCGGTGAGTTCGCAGCTCAGATCTGGGTCAACTCAATGACGCCGATCCTGCAGAGCCAGCAGTGGGCGTGGCCGGACCCGAACGACGTCTCCAACCCGCAAGCCGTGCCGTCGGTACTTGGGCAGCCCTATGACGACGCGCGCACGACCCTGACTCAGGCCGGCTTCAAGGTGAATCGGAGTCCGATCGACTGCGGTAGCAGTCAGATCTACGGCGACATCGCGTATCAGAGCCCGTCGAACGTAGCGCCGGCCGGCAGCACGATCACAGTGTGCGTGAGCAATAACAACCCGCTACCGCTGTATGTCCCGCCGCCACCGAAGCCGACGCCGCCGAAGCGGCCCAAGCCGACTATCCCCGTGCCGCCCACCAGGATTTCGCCGCCCGGTGGCGGCGGTGGTGGTGGCGGAGGCGGGGGCGGGCGCCACACGAGGCCGCCCGGTGGTGGCATAGCCAGCAGCGTGGCTAGCCAAGTAGCTAGAGCCGTGCCTAGCGGCTTGCCTACGTCCCCGTGAGCTGACGGCGTACCTCGTCGCTGACCCGCTTGCCGTCGGCGCGCCCGGCGACCCGCGGCTGGACGATCTTCATGACCGCGCCGATGTCGCGTGGCGTCGTAGCACCGGCCTCGGCGACCGCGGCTCGGACGAGTTCGGCCAGCTCCGTGTCGTCGAGTTGAGCCGGCAGGTACCGCTGCAATACCTGACCCTCGGCGCGCTCCCGCTCGGCCAGGTCGGTGCGACCCGCCGAGTCGTACGCCTCGGCCGCTTCCCGGCGCTTGCGGCCCTCGCGGGTGATCACCCGCATCACCTCGTCGTCGGACAGTTCGCGCGCTGTGGCGCCGGCGACCTCTTCCTGCGTAATCGCGGTGAGCGTCATGCGCAGGGTCGCGGTCGTCACGTTGTCACGGGCCTTCATGGCCGTGTTGAGGTCGAGTCGCAGGCGGTCTTTCAGGTCCGACACGACGCCTCCCGCTCTCCGCGCGAGCGCTCATCGCCCTGATGAGCTGCACTTCTGGGCCTCGTGTGTGGCCGTGTGACGCTCGCTCGTCGGCCACCGTACCCTCGACCGCATGCCTAGCCCCGGACGTCTCGCCGTCGCCACCGTCGGCCTGGGCGCTGCCACCGTGGCGTACGGCAGCCTGATCGAGCGCAATGCGTTCGTGCTGCGCCGTTTCGAGGTGCCGGTGCTCACACCGGGTGCGGCGCCGCTGCGCCTCCTGCACGTCTCGGACCTGCATGTGATGGCGCGCCAGACCCGCAAGCAGCGCTGGATCCGTTCGCTGGCGGAGCTGCGTCCCGACGTCGTCATCAACACCGGCGACACGATCTCCGACCCGCGGGCCATTCCGGCGATCATGGATGCGCTCGAGCCGCTGTTCGAGTTTCCCGGCGCGTTCGTGCCCGGCAACAACGACTACTACGCCCCCAAGATCAAGAATCCGCTGCGCTACTTCGTGCCGGAGCGCAACCGTGTGTTCGGCCCACGGCTGCCCTGGTCAGAGCTGGCAATCGCGATGACGTCGGCCGGCTGGCTGGATCTCACGCATGCCCGCGCGACCCTGAAGGCCGGCGACGTCGAGGTGGCCGTGGCCGGCACGGACGACCCGCATTTGGGCCGGGCCCGCTACTCGCTTATCGCCGGGCCCGCTGACGCCGCAGCCGCGGTGCGGATCGGCGTCACGCACTCGCCGGAGCCGGCACTACTGCGATCGTTCGCCGCGGATGGCTACGACCTCGTGCTGGCCGGGCACACCCACGGAGGCCAGATCCGCGTACCGTTCGGCCCGGCGATCGTCACGAACTGCGGCATCGACGTGTGGCGCGCGCGGGGGCTGCACCAGTGGGACGAGCGGATGTGGTTCCACGTCTGCGCCGGGCTCGGCACAGGCCCCTTCGCGCCGGTGCGCATCGCCTGCAGGCCGGAGGCGTCATTGCTGACCCTCGTGCCGCGCACCGATTTCAAGGCTGCCGGCTAGCTCGGCTATGCTGGCGCGGTTGCGCTTACCATTCGGCGGGCGCACCGGGGTGTGGCGCAGCTTGGTAGCGCGCTTCGTTCGGGACGAAGAGGTCGCAGGTTCAAATCCTGTCACCCCGACCAGAGCGGTCTTACTCGAACCGCTGGCCAAAACAACTTGGGCCAGTTCGAGCGAGACGGCTTCGGAATTGG